>JAIDTS010000243.1 GCA_029060585.1 Muribaculaceae bacterium | reverse complement strand
CGCTCTAATCGAGCGTCCTTGATAGATTATATTAGATATCGGGATTTATTTTACGATGATCTTCTTGCCGTTGTGGATGTAGAGACCCGGGCGAGTGGGCTCAGCAACGCGGATACCGTCGATCGAGTAGTAGTAGTTGTCGCCGGCTACAGTAGCCTCAACAGCTTCTACTGCATCACCACCAGCCTGCTTGTAGACTGTGATCTTGGTGATTGCGGTGTCGACACGATAGAGAGCATAAGCTACATCGTAGAGGCCTGTTTCTTCGTTCAGTGTGCCGTCTGAAGCCTTCAGAACTGCATCTTCTCCCGCGAGAACTGCATAATATTCAGCGTCAGTGGCTACTTCAGGATGGCAGGAGTTGCCGCCATAGTTGTTGATGTAGTTTACAACAACGAAGTCTGATGCGTCAAGATCATTTACGTAAACATTGTTGTTGTTGTTGTTTGTCTGGTCATTATAGAGACCGATACGATACAACATACCTACATTGGGAAGATTTCCTTCTGCAAGTTTACCTCTTTCGGGGAAGATGGTGAGACCTTCAAAGTATTCACCCTTAGTAGTTTCAGCTACTCCTGTGCGGTCGATTACAGAATAGTTGATTACGTTGGTAGTGTTGTCTTCTGCGATGAAGCCGAACGGATAGATGGTTGCAGGACCTTCTGTTACGTTACCTTCTTCATCAACCTTTTCCTCTTTTTCTGTCGTGGATATATAGTTGAGACGCTTGCGAGCGGTCCAGTTATTAAAGCCACTTGTTTGGTCGCTGTTAAGAACCTGGAATTCGGGGAATCCTACTGCACTGATTTCTTCCGGAGTAAGACGGGCGAAGTCCCAAGCATTCTTAACTTCGAACTGGAGGTCATTCTTCACAGTAACTGTCTTTGACTCATATCCGAATGCGGATGTAGTGATCTTGAGGGTACCTTCTTCAGTGACAGTGACATTGCAGCCCGAAGCCTGACCTTCTGCGGCAATCTTCTCACCGCTAACGCCGGTGAACTCATAGTCGATGAAGATGGTCGGACGGAGAGGCACGTCAGCGTTGTTTACAGAGAGGGTATAGGTCTTGCCATAACCAGCGGATACGGCAGAGATGGTAGCTACACCTTCAGGAAGAACGATAGGAGTGCAGTCAACAGTAGCCTCAGCAACCGGAGACTTAGCGTCGCCGCTTGTTGTCCATGCCTGAAGTACACCGCTGGTGGAAGTCTCATATACATAGTTACCTTCGCACTCAGCATAGTCAGCAGTTACTTCCTGTCCGTCGGGGCCGACTACGTGTAGAGTCTCGCCGTCAAGGAAGCTGATGGTGTAGGCACGCATGTTGAGGTCAAGAGTCTCATCGGCAGTCTGGCCAACACGGGTGAGGGCGATAGTAGGAATGTTAGCGTAGTCGTAGGATGTGTCAAGGTAGATCATCAGGTTATCGATGTCGATAATGGTCTGATAACGAGCAGTCATCACGAAAAGACCTTCTGCGAACATGCTGATGGGGTCGCCGTTTACGTCGTTTTCAGGTACATTAAGTGTGCCCTGCTTTACGATATCGCCTTCGAGGCTTGTTACAGAATACTCAACCTCGCGGCTGTTGGTGTCGACTTCGAGTTCAACAGTATACCACTTACCTTCTTCGAAAGTGGAGGGATCAGAGTAGTCGATAGCGTAGGTCTTGGCGCCGTCTTCTCCGACACTTTCGATTGTGCCGCCGTCAACTACATACTGGAGGGATTCCTTGTCAACCTGAGACATATCGAAGAGATAGTTCTGCCAGTAGCCTGCGGGCCAAGGGTTGCGGTAGGGCTGATTGGTTACAGGAGCGTGGTTGGTGAAGACTGTGATACAACCGTTGTACTGGTTGTTGGAGCCTTTAGCGATCGCGAAGTCAAACTTCATGCTGTAGGTTCCGTTCTCAAGGATAGACTCGTCGCCATACATGTAGATGTCCTGTCCCCAAGTAGCCACACCGCTACGGCCGTTGTTCTGGCCGAGGGAGAGTTCGAGGAACTTACCGAAAGCGTCGGAAGCTACGGAGATAGAACCGCCACCGTATGACCAACCGGTTTCTTCGGGGCTTGTAGCTGTCTCGAAATTCTGCTGATACAGAATACGGGTCGAGGCGTAGCTCGAGAGTGCCATACAGGCAACTCCAAGAGTTAATAAAGATTTTCTCATAGAAAATGTTAGTTAATAAAATAATGAAAAATTTGGGTTAACTTTTTTCTGGTACCTGCAGAGGGGTTCAAGCCTCTGCAGGTCATTATGAGTTTTCTTCTGACGTACGAGCCGTGCGTCACTAAAGTTTGTCGGTTTTACCAGCCGGGGTTCTGGGTAAGTGCGCCCGACTTCAAGACCTCGCTCTGAGGGATAGGCCAGAAATACTGATGGTCGCCGCCCCAGGTGCGCTTGGTAATGTAGCTCGGGTTTGCAACCGGCGTGAAGGTGAGCTCATCTCCGCTCTTGGTGATTTCCATCACCTTGATGTCGGTGAAATACTGAGGAGCTTTCATCCAGCGGCGGACGTCATACATACGATGGCCTTCGAAAGCGAGCTCTACGAAACGTTCGTTCTCATATCTCTTCTCGAAATCGGAGAAGCCGAGTCCGGTGGGGAGTTCAGGCTGTCCTGCACGTGTGCGGACGAGGTTGATTGCATCTGCAGCTGAGAGGGTAAACTCATCAGGAGTATCGTAGCCATTGCCGCAATAGTTGAGCATGGCTTCCGCGTAGTCGAGATATACCTGGCCGAGACGGAAGAGTACCCAGGTGTGTTTGGAAGTGGTGACGCCCGAACCGGAAATCTTCTGGTCGCCGTTGACATACTTCTTCAGATAGTAGCCGGTAGGTGTTCCATACTGTACAGAACGGGAATTGGAGCCGCCATACCAGATTTCGAGTGCATCTGTATCGAGATTGACAGGCCATTTCTCACCGTTCACAGCTACCGTAGCTGCAAGACGCGCGTCGCGGTTGGCATATGGATTCTGAGGATCATAACCTGAGGCTGCATCCGTAATGGAAAGGCCATTTGTCATTTCATAAGCTGAAACGAGGTTTTCAGTAGGACAGTTGCCGCCACCGGCACCGCTCATGCCGATAGGGAAGTTGCGGGTCTCCATAGCGCGGTCGTCTGCGACTCGGCGGGCGAAAATGATTTCCTTTATAGCCTCCTTGTTCTGCCAGTTGTCTACTCCGAATAGGCTGGAATATTCCTTTGCGAGGGTCATTCCGCGCTTCTTGCACTCATCGATGCATTCCTTATTGCGAAGGGCTGCCTGACGCCAGAGTTCCTTCTTCTCAACATCGCTCTTTCCCTGGGTGAAGAGGGGAGAGGCATGGTAGAGGGCGGCGCGAGCGCGAAGGGCGAGAACGCCGAGATTGTTGACGCGAGCAGATTCGTTTTCTATCGAGTTGTATGCTCCGGAATAGTTGGCTATGATCGAATCCTTGATTGCCTCGCACTCCTCGTCGATGAAAGCGAAGACATCATCTGCGGCCGCGCGAGGCTGGTTGTTGGCCTCTTCGGCATCGTAGTTGGCTGTCATCAAAGGCACGTCGCCATACTGGCGGAGAAGAAGGAAGTGGAAGTAGGCGCGCATGAAGCGAACTTCCCACTGATAATTCTTATACTTGATCATCTGGTCCTTATAATCTTTCTCCAGCTTATGCTCCGGAAATTCCAACTCGCAGTATCTGTCGAGATAGAGATTGCTATAAGCTATGGCGTCAAGACAGGTGGCCCAAAGGCTTCCGTTGGAGTTGGAAGCACTCCATGATCCATTGAAGTAGGACTCTATCTGATTGCCGGCATGGCTGTATACAGCCTCGTCTGTAGCGGATGCGAGCATCGCACCGCCATAATTCTGGCCATGGTCGTAGTCGAGGTCGCGGTAGATGTGCGTTGTGATCTTGCCTACCTTGTCGAAGTCGCGCATGATGTAGTCCTCGCCGTCGATCTTGTACTCTTTATAGTCCATCTGATCGGAGCAGGCCGTAAGACCGAGCGAGATCATCGCCATTCCGCCGATTATATGCTTAAGTTTCATTTAATCTTTAGTTTTAGAGGATGATGGGTTAGAATGTGAGTTTCACGCCTACAGCGATCTGGCGGCTGAGGGGTGCAACGATTCCGGTAGCCTCCGGATCAAGGTTCTCAAGCTTCTTGTCTCCGCCTGTGGCGATATTGCAGAGGTCAACTCCACGCACGAATATCCTTGCGTCGCGGATGAATCCTGTCTTGGCAAGAAGAGCCTTGTTGAAGTTGTAGTAGAGCTCGATGTTGCGGAGCTTCAGGTAGGAGCGGTCGCGCTGCCAGAACGTGCTGGGCTGATAGTTGTTGGCGTTGCTTGTGGAGCTGAGTCGCGGGAAGAGAGCGTCTGCTACATTATTATCTTCGCTCCAGCGGTTGTCATAGACTTCCTGTGCGAGTGAGCTGTTGTTGATGAGGCCCCAGTAGTAGCCCTGAGAGTTGAGGTTACAGCCCCAATTGCCTACGCCCTGGAAGTGTGCCACAAGACCGATACCTTTGTATTCGGCACCGAGGTTGAACGTGTAGAATATCTCCGGACAGATTGCGTTGTTGCCAATCTTTGTCACGTCGTTGCTATCGATCACTCCGTCGCCGTTCACGTCACGGTATTTGATGTCGCCGACTCTCACGGTCGAGAATGTCTGTGTAGGCCAGCTGTCGATCTCTGCCTGAGAGGTGAAGAGACCCTCGGCGATAAGGCCATATGTAGAGCTGAGTGGATTGCCCGTATTCTTAAGGTTGTCGTAGGCTTTCGGTTCCTCTGCCATGTCGATGATCTTGCTCTTGGAGAAGAGGAATGAGCCCCCTGCCATCACGTTCCAATCGCCGAAGTTTTTCGAGAAGTCGAGCTCGATGTCTACACCACGGTTGTCTACCTTACCCTGGTTCTTGAAAGGAGCAGAGAAGCCGATGAGGCTTGAGTATGCTCCGGAACCGTCTACGAAGATGTCGTAGTGGCGGTTGTAGAAATAGTCGGCGGTAAGGTTGATGCATCCGAGGAAGCTTGCATTGATACCGACGTCATACTTTGCTACCTTCTCATGTGTCGGGTTGATGGTGGGAGTCTGGAGGAGGGTTGTCTCGCCCCATGTCGAGCCGCCGTCATACTTATCGCTCCAAGGGTAGCTTACGCCGCTGACCTGATAAGCCTGCTGGTAGTAGTTCCATACATTGTCGCCAGGAAGACGGTCGAGGTTCTGGATGCCCCAGGATCCGCGGATCTTGAGGAAGTCTACGGCTTTCTCGCGGTTGTTGAGGAGGACAGCACCGAGAGAGACTGTCGGGGAGAAGCTCCATTTGGTGCCTGGTGCGAGTCGGGAAGATCCCATCTCAGCGAGAACGACGCCGAGGGAGTAGCGGTTAGCATACGTATACTGACCCCAGAGTGAGACATTGTGTCGGTAGATGTTGGTGTTGACGCCCATCGGGCTCTCGAAGTCATAGTAGTATTTGAGCTGACCCATTACGTGGTGGTCGCCGAACACACGGTCATAGTCAAACCCAGCCCAGGCGTTCAGACGGCGCTGGAATGAAGTCATGCTTGATCCCGTTCCCATTTCGGTGGCCTGGTCGTCGATTTCCCAGTAGGAATACTCCGGAGTTCCATTGACCCAGGAGGTCACGTTGTTCATACCGTAGTTATATTTCTTCGAGTGATCTTCCACGATGTTTGAAAGGATATCGTAGCTGGCTCCGATATTGAATTTGAAGCCCGGAGTCACCATGCAGAGATCCTGCTCGACTTCAGCGTTGAAGAAGAGTGAACGGTCGAAGATTTTGGTATATGCCGCATCGGTAGACTGTGCCACGGGGTTGTTGTCGCCGCTCCATGTCGTGTTGCCGCCCCATACCCCATTGTCGTTACGGATGGGGAAAGCTACAGCCGGAGTGCTGTAGATCATACCCCAGAGGTTGGCTTGCAATCCCGGAGTCTGCATCTCGCCGAGGGAGGTGAAAATATTACTCTTCAGCTGAGTATACTTGAAGAGGTCAACATCAAGGTTGATGCGTACGTTTCCTCTCACGTATTTGTCCTGAGTTGAGTAGCCTGAGTTCTGGTTCGGTTTCTTGATGAAGCCGTCGCTGTAAAGGAAGTTTACCATCGAGAAATAGCGGAATTTCTCTCCACCTCCGGAAAACTCAATGGAAGCACGGTCGCCGTTTGCATGGTTGCGGTAGGTTTCAGCTCCCCAGTTGACGTTGGGATAGAGCATCGGATACTGTCCGCTGGCGAAAGCGTCGATCTCCTGCTGGCTGTATTTGGCAAACTGACCCTGGCCTTCGTTGTAGAGTGCCTCGTTCATCGCTTTAGCGTAAGTGGCACCATCTACGAATTTCGGACGGTTGGTCAGATTTGAGAAGACATGTTCGTAATTGACGCGGATAGTGCGTGAATTGTATTCTCCACGCTTTGTGATGACGTTGATCACACCATCGGCTCCCTTGTAGCCGTAAAGAGCGGTTGCAGCAGCATCTTTGAGGATCTGCACCTCGAGAACCTCCTCAGGATCGATAAGCGTGATGTCACGTTCGATTCCATCTACGAGGATCAGGGGAGTGCTGCCTGAAAGGCTTTGGAGTCCACGAACGTAGAAAGTGGGATTCTGGGCATAGTATGTGCCTGTACCCTGAATTGTGATGAGGCCCTTGCCGTGACCGATCAACGAGTTGCCGATGTTTTTAGCACTGCGCTCGTTGACTGCGTCGTTTCTGATCACACTTACGGAAGCCGTAGAGTTCTCCCTGGTGATGCCGAGGTCGACGCCGATGCTGTATTCCTGGTCGAGCCAGGTCTTGGCGACGGTGTCAGCTTCTTCCTGAGCGAAGACCGGCATTGAGATTCCGGCGGCAAGCGACATTAGAAATATATATCTTGATTTCATGTTAGTCTCTTTATGTCTCGTTTGAGATGTTAGTTAAAAACCTGCAGATGAATTTCAGATTACCAGCCCGGGTTCTGGATAAGGCCATAATTCTTATTGATCTCATCCTGCGGGAAAGGCATCATAAACCATTTCTTTACCTCGAGTGAGTTGGGATCCTGACCCCAGAGCACTCGCTTGCCCTGCTGGAGCTCGAAGAACTCATATTCGAAGCGGGCAGGTTCGGCCATACCTCCGTCCTTGTCGTCGCCAAACCATGGTGCGTTTCGGCGTACCCACTGGTTCTGAGCGTTCTTGATCATACGGTAAGTAGCCATGCCGTGGAGCGGCTTGACCATCCAGTCGCTACGTTTGCGGCGGATCATGTCGATATAGCGTGCGTTTGTCATACCGAGCTCACATGCGCGTTCGCGTAGGATTTCTTCAATGAGGTTGTTCTTGTCTGTCTTAAGGTTCTTGCTGTTGTTGTAGCTTGAAGCGAGGCTCTTCATGCCCACGCGGCTGCGTATAAGGTCGACCTGTGCGATAGCCTCTTCGTTACGTCCGCATTCGGCGAGACACTCAGCATACATGAGGATCATGTCGGGAATGGTAAGGACATTCCAGTGCATGTTCGGGTCGCGGTGCCATTCCACTTGGTTGAGCACATACTTGTATGCTGCGAAACCTGTAGGGCAATATGAGGTAAGAGACTCCACGAGGGTATTGTCTGTAGGATGTTTCACGCACTGACCTGCGTTCTGACCTCCTACCCAGAGCTCCATCACGTTGCCCGCGGCCTTACCGTCGGCAGACTGGAGCGCGAGGTTCTGGAGTGTTCCGGATACTGTAGCGTTCTCATACAGGCGAGGGTCGCGGGAATAGGTCTTCGAGAAACCGCCGCGGATTTCCTTGTATGTGTAGAAGAGGCGGTCGTAGGAACCTGAGAGGCAGGTATAGACATCCCAGTTTGATCCGTCCTTTTCAGCGGTATAGCTTTCCTTATACTTGAAGTCTGTATCGTGGTCGAACGGTTTTCCGTCGCTCCACGGGAACATCTCGACATATTCGAGTGTCGGGTGGTTGTTCGAACGGTTAACCGACCAAGTATTCCAGTTCAGCCAGCTGTATGCACCCTGTGAGCCATAGATGCTCGCCACCTTAGTCCAGTGGATGTTTTCGGGAGAGTCGTCGAACATATAGCCGCGGCGGTATGCAAGGCGGTAGCCGTCGAGATTCTTCGTAGTGGCTTCATAGAGGTGATAGTAGTTGCCATTTTTCTGGTTCTCTGCCCAGAATTCCTCGAAAGCCTGGAGTGCGCGCTGCCAGCGGCTCTGGTCGAAGTTGCCATACCATACGAGGTTTTTCTGTTCAGCCTCGGACTCTCCTCCGTAGTAGGATTCGTTGCTGTTGTAAAGCGGCGAGGCTGCGAGCCAGAGCACCTGAGCTTTCAGTGCCATCACGCCGGCCTTTGTCCAGCGACCTGTCTGGCGGGAGCTTGATTCTGCGTCGTTGCCGTTATAGGCCCAGTAAAGGTCGTCCTTAGCTTCATCACACCATTTGACGATGGCGTCTACGGTCTGCTCGAAAGTGCAGCGCTCGCCGATGCGGCGCTCGCCATATTCATCGCTCACGATCTCGTTTGCATCGCTGATGGTATGGTCGATGATAGGAAGACCGCCATAGTGGGGGAGAAGCAAAGAGTAGCCGAATGCCTGAAGGGCTTTGGCCTGTGCTAAAATATAGCGTTTTTGCTTTTCGTCAAGACCTGGGCAGCGGTCGATATTTTCCTTCATGACAGACACGAGATGGACGGTCTGCCAAACATAGTCGTTGGAGTAAGAGATAAGCGGATCTTCCTTAGCAGAGAAGGTCGCTGTATAATATGAAGACCAAACCTTACAGCTTGACCAATGCATCTGGTAGAGGTCGGTAAGGGCGTCGAGCTTGCCGTTGTAGGGACTTGCGGCCTGATTCTTCTCCGTATTGTTGTAGGGGAGACCGTAATACTGTCTGTTGTAGATAAATGTCAGCAGCTGATTTACGTAGTCAGGGTTAGCGAAGATACTGTCAAGGTTGGTCGTTCCGCCGGGAGCCTTGTCAAGGAAGGCGTTGCCGACCTGTACCTCGTCGGTACATCCGGTAGCTACCATTCCAGCCAGTATCGCTGCGAATATGCTGTGAAATGCTTTCTTCATGATTTCGTGTTTCTTTTTTCGATGTTTCGGTTAGAATCCAACCTTAAGACCAACGGTATAGGTACGTGTCAGAGGGTAGTCCGGGCTGCTGCTTGCGCGGTTTTCCGGGTCGCCCCATTTGTACTTAGAGAAGGTAAAGAGGTTGTAGGAGCTGAATGAGAGCTGAAGGCTGCGCATTCCGAGTTTCTTCATCCAGGGCATGTCAAAGTCATATGCGAGTTGGAGTGATTTGCAGCGCAGGTAGCTTGCATCCTTCTCCCAGAGTGTCGAACTGGCATACGTATGCTTTGTATATGCGAGTGTAGGACGCGGATATTCCGCATTGGGATTGTCAACGCTCCAGCTGTCATAGAGGTGAGTCATGAGAAGCCCACCCTGGCCGTCGCCGGCGGCGTTATAGAAAGG
>JAIDTS010000242.1 GCA_029060585.1 Muribaculaceae bacterium | reverse complement strand
AATATGTTGTCACTCTTGGAGAGTCTGATGCCTGAGCCGGCCGAGGACGTTGCGCGCAAGATAGCCGATGATTTCCGTAAGCGCCGCGTCGAGAAGGGGCTGACCCGCACCGACATCGCAAAGAAAACGGGAGTCTCCATCGCAAACATAACAAGATTCGAGCAGAAAGCACTCATATCACTCAACAATCTCATAGAACTTGCCATAGCGCTCGGATATAACCTCGAGATCAAAAATATATTCGCCACTCCAAAGTATTCCACAATGGAGGAGCTGCTCCAGATTCGCAAAAACCAAGGCAAGACAAAAGCCTACAAGCGCAGAAAGACAAAGTCATGACAAAAATCGAAAAGCTATCTGTCAAGTACCACGACAGAAATGTCGGCACTCTTTCCTTTGATCCGAAAGGACAACTCTGTGTGTTTGAATATGACAAGGAGTGGCGTATCGATGGCTTCAGCATATCTCCACTCGAACTCCCGCTTAAAGAAGGGACATTTCTCGCAAAACCAATGCCTTTCAATGGTAACTTCGGGATATTTGAAGATAGTCTTCCTGATGGATATGGAAGGTATCTTCTTATGAAGACGCTTCGAAAAGATGGGATCAAGGAATCCGATCTCTCCGCGCTTGACAGGCTGAGTATTGTCGGAGAAGGTGGTATGGGCGCATTGACTTATTCTCCAATCAACAGGATTATCACCGGACCTGAGACTAATGACTTCGATATGCTCCAGAAGAAAGCTCTTGAAGTGCTTAAAGAGCGTCAGGATGATGATGCAGAGCTGCTGCTCTTCAATAGCGGCAATAGCGGAGGTGCAAGACCCAAAGCTGTTTTTTCAGATACAGAAGGTCATTGGCTGGTAAAATTTCGACATTACTACGATCCGAAAGACATCGGAGAGCAAGAATTTCTCTAAAACGAAACCGCCAGAAAATGTGGGATCAATGTTCCAGACTTCAAACTTATCAATGACAAATATTTTGCCACCAAAAGATTTGATATATCTCCTGCCGGAGAAAGGATACACACGGCAACCACCGGAGGATTGCTTGGAATATCGCTTGGAAATCCTGTGCTTGACTACAGCAATCTGCTTGCATTGACAGGATTCCTGACTCAGAATGAAAGTGATGTAGAGGAAATGTTCAGGCGGATGATCTTCAACTATCTGATGGATAACAAGGACGACCATTGTAAGAATTTCAGCTTTATGGTCCTTCAATCCCCGGACGGAAAATGGAGATGGCATCTTGCACCTGCATACGACCTCACCCTCAACACCGAAGGATACAACGGCGAACACGCCACATCAGTAAACGGCACAGGGCATCCCAAAATGTCGGATTTCATTGAAGTCGGCAAGCGGATAAGGCTTTCCGAGACCCGCTGTCGACAGCTCATAGAGCAAGTAGCTGACAATTGCAGAAGCCTAATTCGATATGCCATAACATAACCAATAAAGTAAGTAAGTAGTTAAAAGTAAATAAAACATATGCAAGAGAATATCATAAACGAGCACAACAAGCAGGAGTATCCTCCGATGCATACGGCAGAGCATCTGCTCAACGGGGAGATCGCCCGGCGCTACGGCTGCGGGCGCGCCTTCAGCGCACATATAGAGCGCAAGAAATCCAAACTCGACTATCACATGGACCATCCTCTCACCGATGAAGAAATCAAATCCCTCGAAGACTACATCAACACCATAGTAGCCGAAGACATACCTGTCACCGAAGAATTCATCACCCAAAGCGAAGCGATGGACCGCTTCG
The DNA here is from genome assembly GCA_029060585.1 of Muribaculaceae bacterium. Next base: position 23,914 of record JAIDTS010000242.1, on the reverse strand, counting down.
ACATGAGCCGTCTACCGGAAGGAGCTTCGGACACAGTCCGCGTCATACGCATCGGCAACTACGACGAATGCCTCTGCGCCGGAACCCATGTAGCCCACACCTCCGAGATAGGCACTTTCCGCATCACCAGCACCCGCTATCAGGATGGAGAGCAGCGTATAGTCTTCAAGCTCTCCTGACCACAAATCATTGGGAAATTTGCGCATCTAAAAAATATCAACTATATTTGCAGGAAATAATATATAAGCCCCTTCTATGAATCCTTCTGAATTTATATTCCAATATAGAAGATATTTCGGAGATGCCGCGCCGCTTCCGATAGCCGTTGCTTATACCGGAATACCCATGGAGGATACACCTTGTGTGCCGGGATGTATCTTCAAGCAATTCCATAAGGCCGCGAACGGAACGACTGTCACTCTAAGCGCAAGGAATCTCACATGCGGAGGAGGAAAACCATATCTCGGGCTGGGACCATTACCAGACAAGGTATGCGGGTTCGTCTCCAAGGTAGAAAAGTATAAGAAGAATCCCGCTCTCGTAAAGCAGGCTCTCGAGCAGATCGATATAAGACCTGCCGAGAAACCTTATATAAATTTCGTAAGAATTGACTCCCTGAAATCATTTGATGGAATTGAGGGTGTGATCTTCTTCGCCTCACCCGACGTTCTGTCCGGTCTGTTCTCTTGGGCCAACTACGATACGGACGACCTCAACTCGGTCACTGCGCCATGGGGGTCAGGATGCTCGGTGGCAGTGACCTCGATGGTGAATGAGAACCGAAGCGGAGGGAAACACTGCTTCATCGGACTCTTCGACGTCTCGGCGCGACCCTACTTCAACCCGGATATCCTTAGTTTCTCCATTCCAAGATCAAGGTTTGTGGAAATGTGCGACACCTTATCCGACAGTTGCGTATCGGGAGTCCCGGCATGGCTCAAGATAAGAAAAAGAATCAACTCACAAAACTGACTCAAGCTACCGCTATCAAAAAAAGCAACCGGGCCCGCGATAACTCGCAGGCCTGTTCTTTTTTCGTAAGGACATCTGAGGATAATCCAACTTTTTTTTGTAATTTTGCGCCATAATCAGGTGAACCGGCAAATATTCTGTCGGCTTGAGGGAAACCGGTGTGATTCCGGCACAGTTCCAGCTACTGTAATCTCCCATTTATCTTTGTCCAGACAAGGGTCACTTCCACCAAGGAGGGAAGGCCGGACAGAGATGGAGTAAGTCAGGAAACCTGCCTTGATTATAATGTGACTAAAAGATTATTTCTGGAACAAAATAATTAGTTATGAGCAGAAAACTTTTCAAGACCATTCATTTATGGCTATCCGTACCCTTCGGGCTGATCATCACACTGATGTGCCTGTCAGGAGCGGTACTTATTTTCGAGCGAGATTTCGGACACATCGGTCAGGCTGATGTCAATTCCCAAGGGAGGGAACCACTTGCATTAGACTCCATTCTTTTATCCGTAAGTGAGCAAATCCCACATAATAAAAAAATCACCGGAGTAACTACCTATCCTGATGACTCTCATGCCTACAAGGTCATGCTCAACAAGCCCGCAATGGCTGCAGTGTGGGTCGACCAATATACTGGAAAGGTCATCGGAGAATATGAAAGGGCAAAGATCTTCAAATTGGCAAGTTCAGCCCACCGAAGGCTATTCGGCAAATCGAAGGCAGAGGGTGCTTTCGGAGCAAAGACAGGCAAACTAATAATCGGGATAACCTCGATAGTGACATTACTCATATTGCTATCGGGGATTGTAGTGTGGTGGCCGGCTAAAGGGTCTTGGCGACGGAAACTTTCAATCTCCACGAAGCACGGCAGCTACCGGTTCTGGTATGATTTCCATTGCGTGGGAGGATTTCTTACGTCAATCATATTGTTGCTTTGCGTGCTTACAGGACTTAGCTGGTCATTCGGATGGTATAGGACCACCCTGTATTCGACTTTCGACAGCAACCCCCCAAAACCTTCACTCCACAAGACACCGGCAGAAAACTTCCCGGCGTGGCAATCGGCCTATCGTGGTATTAAAAGCGTGAATCCTGATGCAGAAATACGTATTTATCAGGGAGAAGTCGATGTCGTTGCAGGCGGTTTTGGAAATCAACAGGCCTACAAGACTTATAGCTTTGACAGTGAGACCGGAAAGATTACGGATATTGTACGTTACTCCGAAAAAGATAGATCAAATCACATAAAAGGTTGGATATACACTCTTCACGTCGGATCCTGGGCAGGTTGGATCTCGAAAATCCTTTACCTTATTTGCGTACTCATCGGTGGCTTACTCCCCATTTCAGGTTATTATCTATGGATAAAACGATTGATTCGAAAAAGCCGCGGCTGATTATGGTGACGGGAGGCCAGCGGTCTGGGAAAAGCGTTTTTGCCGAACGCCTTGCCCTTAGTATGTCAGCCCGTCCGGTCTATCTCGCCACAGCCCGAGTCTACGACGATGAAATGCGTAAGCGCGTAGAAATACATAAGCAAAGGCGAAAAGAACGATGGAAGAATATAGAGAGTCCTCTTTATATTACGGAAAATGAATTTCAAGAGACAGATGTCGTATTGCTCGACTGCCTGACCCTATGGGCTACAAACTGGTTTTTTGAACTCGGCGAGCGAGTTGAGGAAGCTCTTTCGGAAATAAAGAAACAGATAGAAGAAGTGCTCACGACAGGAGCCTCATTCATAATGGTGACCAATGAAGTAGGCCTCGGCGGGGTAAGCGCCAATGCCATACAGCGACAATTTGCCGATCTTCAGGGCCATATTAACCAGTTTGTTGCGGAAAAGGCTGAAGATGTATATTTGATAATATCGGGAATACCTGTAAAAATAAAATGAAACATTTCAATATCAAGAGACTCAATCGAGACATTGAGCCTGCAATCAAAGAAAAGATAGACAATCTTACGAAACCGAAAGGCTCATTAGGACGACTGGAGGAAATAGCTGAACAAATATGCCTTATCCAACAGACACTTACTCCGACCCTGAAAGAGCCCCATAATGTGCTTTTCGCAGGCGATCATGGAATAATCGAAGAGAGTGTCAGTGTATCTCCAAAGGAAGTGACCTGGCAGCAGCTCAGCCACTTCTCCAAGGGGGGAGCGGGCATAAACTTCCTGTGCGAGCAGCATGGGTTCAAGCTCGTGCTGGTCGATGCTGGCGTCGACTATGACATTCCGTCGGGACACGGGATAATCGACATGAAGGTAGGACGCGGGACAAGGAATTTCCTGCATGGTCCCGCCATGACGGAAGAGGAAATGAACCTCTGCATCGAAAGAGGAGCAAAAACAGTAGAAGAGATACATGAAGCCACCGGCTGCAACATCATCAGCTTCGGAGAAATGGGAAGCGGCAACACCTCACCATCAGCAGTCTGGATGCATCTTTTCGCCGGCATACCGTTGGGAAAATGCATCGGTGCCGGAGCCGGACTCGACAACGCCGGAATACGCCACAAATATGAAGTTCTTTCAAAAGCTGTAGCAAATTATAAAGGGGACGATACGGTTGAGGCGAAAATCGCATGGTTCGGTGGCTATGAGATGGTGATGGCTCTCGGAGGAATGCTGAAGGCCGCTGAACTTGGGATGACTATAATAGTAGACGGATTCATCATGACAAGCGTAATCCTCGCTGCTTCCAAGTTGTATCCAGCCATAATGGATTATGCCGTTTTCGGACATCAGGGTGACGAGAGCGGACATAAACTGATGCTTGACGCCATGGGTGTAAGAGCTCTATTACATCTTGACCTCCGTCTCGGAGAAGGATCAGGAGCTGTATGCGCATACCCTATCATAGAATCAGCCGTAAGGATGATCAACAGAATGGACAGCTTCCAGTCGGTCAACGTAACCAAATATTTCTGATGAAACGTATAGCGGCAGCACTCACCTTCTTCACACGCATACCGATATGGAAATGGACTGAGATTCCTCAGAGATACTATTCGTCGGTAGTGGTCTACTGGCCGATGACCGGGTGGGTGACAGGAGGATTAACATCCTTGCTGTTAGGGATTGCCGCACAGGCATTTCCGATGCTTCCGTCCATCATCATCGCCCTTACCGGAAGAACACTTCTTACCGGAGCGCTGCATGAAGACGGACTTGCTGATTTCTGCGACGGATTCGGAGGAGGAACCACCAAGGACCGGATACTCGCCATAATGAAGGATTCCCATATCGGGACATACGGCGTGATCGGGTTGATATTCTATTATCTTTGGTTTGTTTCCATAGTAACTTCGCTTCCTCTTGAAATAGCGATTGCCGGCATACTCGCCTCCGACGTCTTTGCGAAAGCCTGCGCCTCCCAACTTGTAAACTTTCTCCCCTATTCCAGGCCGGAGGGAGCAAAAAACAGAATCAGTTATGACCGAATGACGGCATGGCAGCTAATAATCGTGATACTAACAGGATTATTGCCTGTATGTCTATTGGCATACCTTGATGTATGCTTGACAATATCGATATTCGCACCTATTTCAGTCATAGGGTTGTTGATAATATACATGCGGCATAAGATCGGAGGATACACAGGAGATTGTTGCGGTGCAGCCTGTCTGCTTTGCGAACTATCGATGCTTGCCGCTATCGCTATGATTTACAATATTCAAATTCCATGAAGATAACCCTTATACGACATACGTCCGTTGCTGTACCGCGAGGAATATGCTACGGACATACGGATGTGGAACTGGCAGATACATTTCCACAGGAAGCTGAGAAAGTGGCTGAAAGATTAGGTTCCCGCACTTTTGACAGAGTCTACACGAGTCCACTGAGCCGCTGCCGGAAACTTGCCTCATACTGCGGATTCCCGGATGCCATACCGGATCCACGTATCATTGAAATGAATTTCGGAGAATGGGAGATGAAAGGCTTCAATGAGATAAAGGATCCACGTCTTCAGGAATGGTTTGCCGACTACATGAATGTCGCTCCGACAGGAGGAGAATCAGCGATGCAGCAAAGGAGCCGCTTCATTGACTTCATGGATTCCATACGAAGAGAAACTCCACACGCGTCCAACGTAGCTGTGTTCACTCACGGAGGCATCCTCGTGCACGCCCTCAACATCCTCACAGGGCGGGATTACGACAGCCTGTTCAAGGCCATCCCGCCGTTCGGCTCAGTAATAGAATTGACCATCTGACAATAACGGTCAGGAGTATAGCGAGGATTTCGGCACGACGGTTTATGGAGATGGCTTTCCGGGCATCAATAGAATTAAAATCCCTGTGGTCTTCTCCGATGAAGGGTTTGTCGACATTTTCACCAAAGTAATCGTGCGGTCCCCCGAAACGACAGTCAAGAATACCTGCCAAAGCCGCCTCCGGATAGCCACTGTTGGGACTTAGATGCCGGCTTCCATATTTTCTGACGAATCGCAACAGTCTCAACTTGCCTGAGACAACGACCATCAGAAAAGCCGTCAACCTTGCCGGAATATAGTTGGCTACATCGTCGATACGGGCGGCGACACAACCGAAATCCCTGTATCGGGAGTTTCTATATCCGATCATGGAGTCAAGTGTATTTACCATTTTATATGCCATCATGCCCGGCACACCCAGAACGGCATACCAAAAGAGGGGAGCGATTACTCCATCGCTGAGATTCTCAGCCAATGTCTCAAGCGCAGCAGTACGTATTTCCTGTGCTGTAAGTCCTGAAGTATCTCGGCCAACTATCCTTCCGACCTGTCTGCGACCTGATTCAAGGGACTCATCGACCGCAGCAAATGTCATTCTTACCTCGCGAATAAGTGTAGTACCTGCAAGACAGTAAAACACCAATATCGACTGCACGGCAATATCAAGCCAGCGTAAGGGAGACAGGAATCTTAAGAACAGCCACGTCACTACGAACACACCAACGATAAGAAAAACGGCCACAGAAGCTCCTTTAATCTTTCTGTGAGAGCCCTTATTGAAACGGTGCTCAAGTCCTGATATGGCGTTGCCAAACCAGACCACGGGATGTGGCAACCTGGCGGGATCACCAAAAATAAGGTCGAGAATCCAACCAATCAGCAACGGAGAAAGATTTATAATGACATCCATTCTTCAATACATTTTATAAGCAGTTCATTACTCTCATGACCCTGAGCCGCTACACGAAAATAAGCATGATCCAGGGTCTCGAAATTAGAGGCGTCCCTGATAAGCAGGCCATACCGATACATCAGAAATTCCTTAAGTTGAGACGCTTTTCCTTTGGGCAGCCTGCATAGGACAAAATTACAGTCCGTATCATTACATTCGATACCGAGACGACGTAAAGCCTGAGACATACCTACCGCCTCCTCATGAAGCTGATTTTTGTCGATATGATATGCTTCCTTATGCTCAAAAAGATAATGGGATGCCTCGATAGCAAATGAGTTTACCGACCATGGCATCCGCATCGAACGGAGTCCGGATATTATCTCTGACGCAGCGACCGCATACCCTATACGAAGACCTGGAACAGCAAACCGCTTGGTAAGCGACTGAAGCATGATAACGTTTTTTCGTGACAACACATCATGAACAGTAAGAACATCAACCACCGAATAATCGGCATAAGCCTGATCGATTACAAACAGCGTTTCAGGCTTGGAGTCGATTATCTTGAGAAGCCCTTCCCTATTGACAACCCTACCAGTTGGGTTATTGGGATTGCAGATCCATACGACATCCGCATTGCAGGCATAAAGAGTTCCATCCAGAACCTCGGATTCCAGAAAGAAGCGAATATCGTGTCCAAACATGACGCATGCATCCTGATACTCACGAAATGTAGGTACAATAACTGCAGATATCGCTCCTTGCATTTTACGGGCTATGAGATAGATCGCATCTGTAGCTCCATTCGTAACTATGATATTGTCGACCTGAATCCCATGTATCTCACCCAGTTTATTCTCCACGCTGAAAGGTTCAGGCTCCGGGTAGTTAGACAGAAGTCCCGGACACGAGGCAAGATGCCTCATCAACCCGGAATGATCCACACCCTGATGGATATTGGTGCTGAAATTCACCTTTACCTTTCCGCCATAACGGAAAACATCGTCGCCGTGTCCGTCAATCATGATTCGTCATTATTTTATAGAGACCTTCTATATCCACATATTTCCTCAGCCAAGCGGCCAGTGCGTCATACTGCGACTCCTTAAAAGCATGGTAGTCAAAATCAGTCATTGAATTGAGGCTCCGATATGGATCTAAAACATAATCCAATACCACCGGATTGTCTAGAATTCCATGTATATAGGAGCCAAAACAGCGCTCATCAACGAAACATCCATCTTGGGCGCCTTCAATATCATGCGTCAATGGAGAATAGGATTCAGTATGTCCCATATGAATTTCATAACCTTCACAAATTTCCTCCGAATCAAGAAGACGGAATTTAACCTGCCGAGTAGTCTTGTTTCCGGTGAGAACGGTGGAGACAGGCAGGAGTCCCAACCCCGGCAACTGTCTGATCTCTCCCTCCACTCCATCCGGATCTGATATCATAGTTCCCATCATCTGATATCCTCCACATATTCCGATAACACTCTTTCCCGCCTCCCTCGCACGGATTATCCTGCCGGCAAAACCTCTTTTGCGAAGATGATTGAGATCCGCCAGTGTATTCTTACTTCCTGGAATTATGACAATGTCGGCTTCATCTATCTCTTCCGGAGTAGTAATATAAAAAAGGCTCACCTCCGGATGACGCTCAAGCACGTTGAAATCAGTGAAATTGGATATATGCGGCAAAGTCACAACTCCTACCTTTACCTTATCTCCAATCACCGACTTGTCTTTATTCGCAAGAGCTACTGAATCCTCCTCCTCAATCTTTATATGGCTCGCCATCGGCACTACTCCGAGAACCGGAATTCCACATAATTCCTCCAACAACCGCCGGCCACTCTCAAACAACCTCAGATCACCCCGGAACTTATTGATGATTATTCCCTTGATACGCTTTCGGTCTTCAGGGGTCTGCAACATCACCGATCCATATACACTTGCGAAGACCCCTCCTCTGTCGATATCGGCTACCAGAATCACATCCGCATCGGCGTAACGGGCCATTGATATATTGACAATGTCTCCATCACGCAGATTCAGTTCGGAAATACTCCCCGCCCCCTCGAGCACAATGGGATTATAACAGGATGAGAGACGATCGAACGCCTCATGGGCCAGCCTGCGCAATTCATCTTTCCCCTCCTTACGGAAATAGGAATAGGCATCTCTATTGCCGGAGGGTTTCCCATTCAGCACGACCTGCGAGGTATGCTCACCGGACGGTTTCAAAAGGATCGGATTCATGTCGGAAGAACATGGAATTCCGGCAGCCTCAGCCTGGACTGCCTGCGCCCTGCCGATTTCGAGCCCATCCGGAGTGGCATAGGAATTTAGAGCCATATTCTGGGCCTTGAAAGGGGCCGGAGAATATCCGTCCTGAAGAAAAATACGGCATAGGCCAGTCGCGATGAGGCTTTTGCCCACATCGCTTCCCGTCCCGGCCAACATAATAGGTGACAGTCTTTTCATTTCAGTTTTCGTTTATATCCAAATTCACGCCACACTTCCTCCATGCAACCGGAATGCTGGAGTTCATAACGTGCCATTATGAAGAAGAGGTCAGACAGACGGTTGATATACTTAAGAATATTCTCAGGCACAGGATCAAGCTCAGTAAGATGCCATAGATTCCGCTCCGCCCTCCTTGCGGTCACTCTCGCCTGATGGATCAAAGATGCCAACGACGTTCCTCCGGGGAGGACAAAACAGTCGGGAGGCGTACATTGCGAATTGATATCATCAATCCAGTGCTCCAGATCACCTACCAACGTATCCGGAAGATGGTTGGGATTGTGTACACGCTGTCCACTCAATGTTGCCACAAGACTCATAAGAGCCATGAGATTGAGCTGTATCTCACGCAGCTTTGTCTGCCAGATATGATCGGAAGGCAACGATGTCCGGATCGCTCCGACAGCAACATTAAGCTCGTCGAGAGTGCCGTTAGCCTCTATGCGCATGTCAGTCTTAGGCACCCGCAATCCACCATGAATAGCAGTCATACCCTTATCACCCGTTCTTGTGTATATTCTGTTCATAGGTTCCAAAGTTTAAATATATCGGTCTCTCCCCAATAAAGATGAGTGTAGCCTGCAAAAGTATTGCGGTATCTATATACAGGAGTGGCCACCGGCATTCCCTTCACATTGAACTGCTGCGCAACGGATGGAATATTCTCTACTGGAACAGTATCGGAATAATGAAATTCATGTCCCTTTATATTCAATTCAGGAAAAACGACCTTTCTATAACCTAATTTCAACCGAGCATTCTCCATAGACGACTTAAGCGGGAAAACACCACACATCTTTTTGCCGTCTATCTCTTCGGCCAGATATATCATGCCTCCGCATTCCGCCAATATTTTCCCTTCCGATTCCGCGAATTCCCTTACAGCCTTACGCATTCCGGAGTTCTGCTCCAGTTGCTCTGCAAACAATTCGGGATAACCTCCCGGAATATAGACCAAATCCGCTTCCGGAAGCGACGTGTCACGAAGCGGAGAAAAGTAAACAATCCTGCTCCGGAACGCTTCGATATTGACTGGATAGATAAAGTTGAACGCCTCGTCCTTTGCCACAGCGACCACCCTATCACAAACCATACTTCCGATAGGCTCAGAATGATGAAAATCTCCCACTGTAAGAGAAAGAAGCGCGTCGATATCTACATTTCGCTCCACCTCATCGGCAGCCGCCGCGATAAATCGTTCGATTTCGGCGATAGAATCAAGAGACAGGCCTAAATGACGAGATGGTGTCTTCAGAGCATCGTTCTTGCGGATATAACCTAAGGAAGGAATACCGATCTCGGCGCATGCATCCTTAAGGAAAGTATAGTGGTTTTCCGATGCGACGCGATTGAAAATCACGCCTGCGACTTTTACATCACTGCGAAAACGGGTGAATCCATATATGGTCGCGGCTACCGAGAACGCCGTGGATGCAGCGTTGACAAGGAGTACAACCGGAAGATCCAGTTTCATTGCGAGCTCAGCACTGCTTCCTTGCATCCTGTCATAACCGTCGAACATTCCCATGACTCCCTCCACAACATTTACATCGCTGTCGGCTCCATAGAGGCTGTAGATCTCCTTCACATGCCTTTCCGACGACATAAATAGATCCAGATTTATAGAGCCTCGCCCTGTAGCCAGCGTATGGTATTGGGTATCTATATAGTCGGGACCGCATTTAAACGGCTGGACCGTCAGTCCCCTTCGCGAGAGGGCTTTCATCAGGCCCAACGAAAGGGTTGTCTTGCCGCTTCCAGACGCAGTCGCCGCTATCAGAAATGAATTCTTCTTCATCAACATGTCTTACTTAATATCCTGCCGTCGTCAGCGATGAGGACGGCATCCAGTCTTCCTTTAAAAATTCTTGAGCAATGCGAATGACAGCGTCTTAAAAGCCCGGGAAAAAAGCGCGCGGCATCCGTTTCGCTCAGAAGCGAGGGAAGTTCCCTTGCGAGAGACACACTGTCCATCACATCCTTTGAATCTTCCGAACAACCGCATTCCTCTGCCAAGGATTTAAGGAATTCACGGTTGAACGTCACCTTATGGCTATGAGTATCCATATTGCCTTCCGCGAGTTTCACAGCTTTTCCTAACATGAGCCCGATTATCAGATGCCGAACTCCACACTCCATCGCTATTCCCATAGTCTCTCCGACAGCGTTGCCGTAATGGATAAAAGCCTGTTGCGGAAGATGTGGGAAAAGAGACTTCATGTATTTCTCGCTTTTTCCTCCGGAATTGACGACTACCATCCCGCAACCATTGGCCAATGCCACGTTCATCTCCCTTCGGATCGACTCCAGAAACGCTTCGTGGGAGAATGGACGCACTATGCCGGATGTGCCTATAATTGAGACGCCACCCACGACTCCTACCCTCGGATTGAAAGTCTTTTCCGCAAGTCCTTTTCCACCTTCAAGAGAAACTGTCACGTCGAGACCTCCATTGTAGAGATCCGAAAGCTCGGCAACCATCATTGAACGCGGAACAGGATTTATGGCAGCCTCACCTACTGGAAGTCCCAGACCCGGCAATGTTACGGTCCCTATACCTTCTCCACCAAAGAAGCTTATTCCTTCATGGCCCGCAAACGATACCTTTACAGATATCAGAGCCTTATCAGTGACGTCAGGATCGTCTCCAGCATCCTTGACCACACTGGCAGTAGCCGAATCTTCTTCGATTGCCACTGATTCGACAGGCATATGCAAAGTCTCACCGTCAGGAATCCTAAATCCAACTTCCTCAACCTTTTTCCGGGTCAACAGCCCCATTAGGGCAGCCTTTGCAGCCGCTGTGGCACAGGAGCCCGTCGTAAGTCCTGTATGCAACGGATAAAACTCAGGCAACAGCCTTTCAATCTCCCGACGCAGTCCGTGACGGCCGTCGACGACGACAAAACCTTCGGGCAGTTTCGGACGTCTTACAACAAACACCTTTACCGAATGGCGTCCGGCAGCTTCGATCTTTTCCATGAAGCCTCCGCTCTCTCCGCTTTCCTTGGTTATCATTGCATCGGGCTGAATGGTGCGTATCAATGAATCCATTGAAGCGTCATCGTAATAAACCAACCTTTCTACCGGGAATCCTTCACGAGCTGCCGTATCGACAGACTCTTGGCGCTTCAGTATACGGAACCACGTCTCATGCCTAATCCAATAAGGTTTTAGCCTTTTTATTGTCTGCACCCCTGTAAGAGCAAGAAGCCTTTCAATTCCTGAATTCTCCATGACTTTCACTGCCTCCTCAAAATCATCGCACCACACAGTGTCTTCGTAGTCAACAGACGGGTATCTGCGCTCAAACCTTATGACAGGGATGCCGAGTTCACGACTGACCCTGTGAATAGTGGAATGCAGGGAGGAAGCAAACGGATGCGCCGCATCTATCACCAGACGTATCGAGTTGGATCGACAGAAATCTACCATGTCCGACTGTGTCATAGCGCCATGAACATGCTCGCCATGAGCACATTCTATCTTCTGAAGATCTCCACGCGTTGAGTAGAAATAGTGGCCTACACCCTCATCGAGCGTCTCTACTGCCATACGACCTTCCGTCGTCCCTCCGAAAACAAGTATCATTTTCTGAAAAGATGCTTGAAACTTTCATTATATAGGCGTGACAGACCTTCACGATTGTCAATCGCTTCGCCGACCACAAGAAGAGTCGTCAGAGTAAGCTTATTCTCATGTACTATCTTAGCAAGATCCTTGAGCTGACCACGATAGATCTTCTCTTCTTTCCAGGTAAGCTTATAGCAAGCAGCTACAGGTGTCTCCGGGGGATATGCCATAAGAAGTTCACGCTGCACATCATCTACTATACCTGCACTCAGATATATGCACATAGTGCTTTGAGAGGCTGCAAGTTTATGGAGCTGCTCTTTTTCCGGCATTGGAGTGCGACCCTCCCCTCTCGTCAGAATAATTGTCTGCACTTTCTCGGGAATAGTAAACTGCGATTTCAAAGCTGCAGCGGCTGCCTGGAATGAGGAAATACCCGGGGTAATATGGTAGTTCATGCCATATCGGTCGAAGTAAGCCATCTGTTCTTGAATCGCGCCATAGATGCAAGGGTCGCCTGTATGGAGACGAACGATGAGTTTATCTCTATCATAAAACTCCTTCATCAAAGCAAACTGCTCTTCAAGATTCATAGAGGCTGAACTTCTTACCACGCAACCGGGCTTTGCATAATAAGTCAATTCTATAGGGACCAGACTTCCGGCATATAAGATGAGGTCAGCTTGCTCAAGGAAACGCTTTCCACGCACCGACACGAGTTCAGGATCGCCCGGACCGGCTCCAACGATCTCAATGTGACCTCCACGCAACGCGCCTTTATCAAGAGCGACGGCAAAAGTGAAATCGGAGTCTTCAGAAATCTTGCCTTTATGCTTCTCAAGAATAATTTTCCCATAATCAGCAGATTTTATGGCACAGCTTTCCGCAACCCCCGGAACGCCTGTCACTTCCATCACCTTCTCCGAAGGATTTGGCACAACTATACCTGCAAGTTGATTGGCTGTATATACGTTACAGAAATGAATGTTTTGCCACTTGCAAAGTTCAGCAAGGAGAGGCTCATCTTTCTTCAAATCTATTGTGGAAACTGACTTTATTGCCTTAGGGCTGATACCATTCTCAACCAAAGTCTTTCCTATATACTCAGCCACTCCTTCCGGATTGCAATCACGTCGACAACCAATGCCAAGATTCAACACCAACGGCCGATAGTAGAGAGTAGGGGTATCAAAATTATAAACATATGGGGTCACTGCTATAATCAGTTGATATTGGGTCATATCTGTTCGATCAGTGATCACAGAAACATTGGAAGGAAGAGTTGACTCCAAGTAATCTGTTCCTTTGTCGCGGATATCGAGGAGAAGCCCTACCGACTTGCCATTGACAAGCGTAGCTATTGCTTGATTCATTTCAGCTCGTGTTGCATCGGTTTCCCAGCCCATGCACTTTCCCAAAATGTCAAGTTTCCATACTCCTGTGTTGTCACTCTGAGTAGTAACGACAGGTCTCGCTCCAATAATGTGAGCCACCTCCTCACACAGCCTGTTGGCACCACCTACATGGCCGGAAAGAACAGATATGGCATTGCGGCCGACACTATCAACACAAATTACAGCCGGATCCGTGTATTTGTCATTAACCATAGGAGCTATCATCCGTACACATATCCCCAAAGCACCTATAAAAATAATTGCCTCTATTGCAGATTTATCAACAGAAGAGAACGTTTTTTGGTCGATAAGTACGTAATCGGACTTTTCTTTCTGTATTATCTCTCCTAACTTAAGTCCGGCATCGTTTATATAAACTATATATTTCATTTTGCTTTCAGTATTGTTATCGGATTATGATTATCCAAAATCAGTTTGTGTTCAGCTTCAATGACGCCCCCACAGGATTCAACGGAGCTACGGAATATATGGCAACTTTCCGCGCTGACAGAGTTAAATACAATTACTCCGCCCTTGTTTAAAACCATATATATTCGACAGACCATCTCCTCAAGCCGCCCACCATGTCCACCTATAAACACAGCATCGGGAGAGCTATAGCGACTGACATCACAGTTCATGAAGTCTCCGATCACTCCTGTTATTCCCGGAGTTCCGAATTTACGGCAGTTCTCAAGGAGAAGTTCCCTTGATTCTTCCCTACGCTCAAACGCAACCACTTCAAGCGAAGGAAACTGCAGTTTGGCCTCAATTGAAACAGAACCTGTACAGAAACCGATATCCCAAAGAGTATTTTTGCCATAAAGGTCAAGCATGGAGAGGGAAAGAAGCCTGACGGGCATCTTCGTTATCATGTTGCTCCTCCCCTCGAGATGGAAAAATTCCGTCTCGGGGATACCGAAATATCTCTTTCGGGAATATGTCTTGGTAAGAATCACGCAGTTCGGGTGAGAAAAAGCTTTCCTTGAGGCCTCTTCAAGCGAAAGAGAACTGACAAGTTCCGCGTCCTCATTCCCAAGATTCTCTCCGACCGTCATCATATAATTGTCATATCCATATTCGAGCAACCTTCCGGCGATCTCCGCAGGACCCTTTTTATGGTCGGTCAAGACACCTATAAGCGGACACTGCCTAATGACGGCCGCATCAAGTCCTTTCCATGGTCTACCCGTAACCGAGACATTCACCATATCAGCATACGGAATAAGCATGCGGTGGGCCAGCATCTGAAGTGAATTGAACGCCGGATATACTTTCATATGGCAATCAGGGAACTCACGCCTCAGTGTGGCGGCAAAGCCATAAAATAATGGATCTCCTGAGGCAAATACCACAATCTTGCCGTATTGGGCATATTCTACCCACACTTTATCCAGAGGAACTACAATATCAATCCATACACAGTCTGACGGCAAAAGATCTTTCACGATCTCATGATGACGTCTGCCACCGGAAAAGACGTGACCTGAAGCGATTAACGCCCTCACTTCCGGAGTAAACCACTGACTGCGGCTATCGGACAGTCCTATGACGATAAACTTCTTCTCAGACATCTCTTCCGGGTCTTAACTGCTCTGCATCGGGCCAGCAGAGTATGGAATTGACAAGGGTTGCGGCGAGATTGCTTCCCCCTTTTCTCCCCTCTACTATTATCTTTGGAATATCCTTGAATGGCTTGACCATGTGCTTGCTCTCACAGACATGCACGAAACCGACCGGAGCCGCTATTATGCCGCACGGTCTTGCCTTCCCGGAGCGTATCAGGGCACATAGTTCCATAAGAGCCGTCGGAGCGTTACCGAATACATAAAGGGCATCCGGATGATCAGCTACAGCAAGGCGTATTCCAGCCTGAGTACGGGTTATCCCCGCCTTCTTGGCAAATTCAGCAGTCCTCGGATCAGACAAATAGCATTTCACAGAGATTCCGAGGCGCTCCAAAGCACCTTTCCTTATTCCGGAGGCCGCCATCGTCACATCCGTAACAATAGTCCGGACTCTTCCTGATGACAAGGTATCAAAGATACGTTCAACGGCGCCATCATCAACCTTCACGATATTCTCCATGTCGAAATCGGCCGTAGTATGAATAGCGTGCAGAAGTGGCCATTTCCTGCCAATCGGCATCTCAGGCTCCGCAAGTTCCCGCTCAATAGTCCGAAAACTCTCGATCATTATCGCCTGTCCCACACCTGTGTCAGACTGAGTTTCCGAACCATAATACCCTCTGGGCGTCACCATATGGCCATCAAACGTATAAGTCTGAGAATTGCCTATAATGACTACCGTAAACATATCCACATCTTCGGGATCAAAAGATCCCAATGTAGTTAGTGTGACTTTCTGCTCCTCTCTTCCTGCCTGACGAACATATCCTACAGGAGTGTCAGAATCTCTATATTCAAGAAACAATTCTTTCAAACGATATAGTTCCCAATATCTGCCGTGGCTTTTGGGATTATAGACAGCCGTCACGAAATCGGCCTCAGCAGCCGCCTTAATACGCTTCTCTATCGCAGCCCACGGAGTCATCAGATCGCTGAGCGATATGACGCAGAAATCATGTCCTACCGGTGCCCCGAGCAATGAGGCAGCTTTCTGGAAGGCGCTGATTCCGGGTATCACCTCCACTTCTATTTCCGAACTTCTCTCCCGAAGCATCTCATAGACGAGCGGAGCCATACCGTAGATACCGGCATCACCGGAACTTACGACAGACACATTCCTGCCACTGTCAGCAATCTCGAAAGCCTTCACTATACGGTCACGCTCCTGACGCATTCCGTTCTGTATTATTTCCGTATCGCCGCTTATCAGAGACTGTATGAACGGAATATAATACTTATAACCTACAATAATCCTGCTATCTCGAATTGCGTTCCTTGCCTTTGTCGTCATATCGTCAAGTCCGCCGGGACCGATTCCTATAACTGTTATTTTAGATTTCATTTGCCGTTGTCAATAAATATGTTGTCACTTCTACGGGCAGATCAAGGTGTCGTCCTGTGATAGACGATGTCGCATGGTCAGCCTGTACTGTAATCTCTAAATTCCAACCACTTTTCAGCATCGGGACAATGATGTTCTTGTCTATCTTCTCAAGCACCTCTACCTTCTGCCTCGGGTTCCTCTGATGTGAAGCCTCGTCGGCTGCTTCTATGTGAAGCAGAACGAATTCATTATCTTCCAGAGCCCCAAAAGCGGCTTCACATTTTCCTGAATAATCGGTGTTCAGGTCTCCCGTAGCACCGGCGACATCGATGATCTTCATGCCACATACCTTTCCAATTCCCTTTACCAGGTTTGTACCGGTCACCACTGCTCCTTGCAGCTGATTGAATTTCATGGATGGCTGATGGCCCGGCGACCATAAGGCAATTCCGTCAGCTGCGGATCCGGAAAGGATATCCCTTGACCGGCAGATGATGGAGTTAAGCAAAAACTGCAGGTCAAAATCGTTACTTCCAACGGCAAGAGCCGACACATCGCATCCCACCAGTTCATGAACAGGATTCGCCATGACCTTGGACCTACAGTCTTTAATCACAAGCAGATTCCTATAGCCGTAGCCGTAATGGAAAGATATTCTTTCATTTCCGAAACTCCTATTAAGCAGCCCTATGATCATCCCGGCTTCCTTATCTGCCATGCCTTCGCAACAATGCGAGACTATGACATCATTTTCTGTCCTGATCAGATTGCATCGCAGACACAGATCTGTCGGTGAGACCTCAACACCGCCGCCTATCGCCTCCAGCCATGTGCGACCGGAGAAACCGGGTTCCACCCGGTTGCCGAGGATCTTGAGGATAGCGGTCTCAGACGACGGTGAGTTTCCACCGGGAACCGTAGACATCAAACGCGTAAAGCCGTTGTCGCGCATATAGTCAAGTCCTGGCATGAATGCCACCTCCCTCGGAGTCTTCCCTCCGAGAGCCGAAGATGGTTCATCGTCCATACCATCTATTATAATCAAAAGCTTTTTCACATCCATGAAAGTCATTTACGATCAAAAAGGGATTCCACCGCATCGAGAAGAGATTCTATATCCGCATGCCTCTCACCGTTCAGGCGAATGCCCGAATCATCTGCATATATCCTATTATCTTTGTCTTCAGCACACGCCGATACGCCGTGGCGAGCCAATGCCTTTCTCACCATGTTCGCGACAGGGCCCTCACCTTCGAGTGTAATCGTATGGGTCAGTTTATGGTCTATCTTGAAAAGGCCGCTCTCAATATCGAAAGAAACACCCTCCCTGTGGAAATACTTCGCCATCTCTCCACTCAGCGCAAGATCTTCCGGAGTGCCTATCGTAACCCCATGGGGTTTGTCGAGAAGCCATACCTTATCGGCAATCTGAAGCGCGAGCTCAAGATCATGGGTAGAGAGAAAAACTGTCTTGTTTCTTTCACGCGACAAAGTCTGAAGCAACTGCATTATCTCAACCTTGCTCGGGTAGTCGAGAAAGGCTGTAGGTTCGTCAAGGAAAATCACCGGGGTCTCCTGAGCGAGCGCCTTGGCGATCATCACCTTCTGACGCTCACCGTCACTGAGGGTCTGCACCATACGTCGCCGAAGTCCATCTATTCCAACCAGCGATATTGATTCCCCAACTACCTCTCTGTCATAATCAGACATGTGCCCCCAGAAACCGGTATACGGACTCCGCCCCATACCAACAAGCTCATCGACAGTCATATTGTTGATGCTCAGACGCTCCGTAAGAACTACCCCTATCACCTTTGCAAGCTCGGAATCAGAGTAGGAATCCAACGGTCTGCCTTCTATAAATATCTCTCCTTTCACAGGGGGCAGGAAAGCGGTCAGAGTCTTAAGCAGCGTCGACTTTCCTGCACCGTTCGGCCCCAACAGGCAGGTAAGCTCACCCGAATATAGCGAAGCGTTGATGTCGCGTGTGACTACCGCTGTATGCTTGCTGCCAGAGTAACCTGTATCAAGACCTATGACCCTTATGGTTTCATTCTTCTTCATCACACATCATTTTTACGCTTATTGAACAGCACCCACATCACAACAGGAGCTCCTACAAGGGCGGTGACGGAATTGACCGGGAGTGCACCCTCGAAACCGGGCATTCTCGCTATGAGGTTGCACAGCAAGGCCAATGACGCGCCCCCAAGAAGCGAGGCTGGAAGAATCACCGCATGATTGGAGGTATGAAAAAGGCCACGGCATATGTGCGGAACTGCAAGCCCGAGAAATACCACGGGACCGCAATAGGCCGTCACGACAGCTACAAGAACCCCGGAGCATCCGATCACCAGCAGTCTCGCCCTCTTGATGTTCAAACCAAGGTTTTTCGCATAGGAGTCGCCTAAAAGAAGAAGATTGAGGGTCTTTATAAGGAAAAAAGAAACGGGAAGAAGGACAAGCATCAATATTATGAAAACCGACGTCTGACCACCCGAAACCCTTGAAAAACTTCCGAGTCCCCAAATCACATATGCCCTGATATCCTCCTCCGCACTGAAGAATTTAAGCACACCGATGATGGCGTTGGCGATATATCCTATCATCACGCCCATTATGAGGAGGGTCACGTTGCCTCTCACCTTCTGCGCCACAAAAGCTATAAGGGCCATTATAAGAAGTGAACCGACAATGGCCGACAATGTTATCGTCACCTCACCGATCACGCCAAGCTTACTCAATGCCACGCCCCCTATGCTTCCGGACAGGAGCACAACACACGCTACCCCGAGACTTGCGCCTGAACTGATGCCGAGCACCGAGGGTCCGGCAAGAGGATTGCGGAAGACCGTCTGCATAAGCAGGCCACTCACGGCAAGTCCGGCTCCTGCCATCATCGCCGTCAGGGACTGCGGCAATCTTGACTTGAGTATGATATTCCGCCATATCAGGTTCCCATCATCTCGACCCATCAGGATTCCCATAATCTCATCGACAGGGATGTGTACCGAACCTAAAAGGAGATTCAGCATGAAGAATCCCGCGATCGAGATTCCAAGTAATCCCATGAGGGCAATAGTAGCGCTTCTGCTCATCTTAGGATATGGTAATATACCGGCTTATGGTCAGGCAAGACCTCAGGATGGAACACATGGATAAAATCGGCCAGAACAATCTCGGGCTCGACGGGCATACTCTCATAGAAAGGAACTTCCTTCATGTTGCAGTAGATGACACCTTGATTTTTCCAAGCATCAAAATCAGTGTATCTATTATCCTGCTCCTTCAGGACATTATAGCCGTAGTCGCCTTCAAAACTATTGACGATTCTCCAGTAGTCAGCATGGGCAGCATTTGTGTATACTGTCTCATAGTCAAGGGTCACTCCTCCTGATTCCTCATTGTCTTTCAGAAAATAGTCGCCTCCAGCATCACGGAACAACTGTGCGAGAAAACTTTTTCCACCCACCGCATACCAGTTGCCGCCCCGCATCTCACCGCTGAACACAGTAGGACGGTTTCCTACAGTGTCCACCATCGCCTTCAGATCGTTGTAGCGGGATTCTATACCCTCGAATGTGGAATTTGCCAAAGAGGCATTTCCTGTCAGAAGACCTATAACCTTGATCCACTCCGCCTGGCCGAGAGGAGTCAGTTCCTTATACCCAAGATGGGGAATCATGGGAATATCTACGTTACGGATGGCATCGTAACCGCCTCGCTTAAAAGGAGAGATGAAGATAACATCCGGATTTATGGCCATTATCACCTCGTTGTCGAAATTTCCCTCTATACCTATCTTATGAGTCTTCCCCTCCTTAAGCTGGCGGTTCATCTTTTCGTTATGCAGATGGCGTGTACTCGTGATTCCGACTACCTTTTCCGGAATGTCGAGCTTCAGAAAGTTGGAAAGCTGCAGGGAGGTCATGCAGATTGCTGTTTCTATCGGGATATTGAGCCGAGTATATCCTTCAGGTATCACTCCTTTATACTCCTTGTCTACGAGAGCAAAGTGAAACTGCTCAGTCTCCTTGTTTTCGGGGTCATTGATATCAAGAAGTGTAACATCATCTCCATAGCTCACATTAAAGCCTTTGGCATATCGGGGAACTATTACAGAAGCTGAATCCTCATCTGCTTTTGTTTTTCCAATACCCTCAGATTGATTCCGATGTCCTCCACAGGAAAACATGAGCACAAGAGCGAGCAGCAACGGTAGATATCTAAGTTTTCGCATAGTTGATTAATTTATTCTGGTATATATATTATCTCTCCATTCTCAAGTTGATACGCTGTTCCAACTTTCCTTCCCTTGGATCCTGAAGAGGAAGAATTATCATCGGAAGGGGTGTATTTCTTTATTTCCTCACCCTCCTTTGTGATTATCTCCATGTTATCGGCACCGGGATTCTTGACGATAGTGAAATCCTCCTTCGAAAAAATCTCACTTATGCTGAAATGGCTCACCAAGGCCACCATAAGGGCTACGGCAAAAACCATCGCAACATCAAACAGATTCGTGAGCATACCCATCGGATTGTCATCGTCATCATTGAAAAGGATAGGATTCCGTTTCATCGGGCAGTGATTTTAACTGTTATAAATTCCAAATCATTCAGGCATCCTGCATAATACCTCTGATTAAGCTGCAATGCGCACAATCCGACTCCGGCTACAAGCATACCGACGACGGTAGTAGCGAAGGCAACCTGCATGTTATAGGCCATAGAGGAGATATCGCCTACGGCCAGTCCCACAAGCGCCGGCCCCATAGGTATGAGGGTACCCATGAGTCCAAGCATAGGCCCAAACTTCACGAGCATCCTGTATTTTGCCAGTGCCTTCTGCACATCCACCTGGAAGTCCGCCAGTTCATGCTCACAATAGGGGGCATCCTCCTTATGATTCCAGATTCCAGACAGGCACTTCGTGACAATGCCTTCATCAGTGGCCTTAAGATTCTCAAGGGCATCCGGAAGCTGCTCGAGGGAATAGTTTCCGACATAATCCTTAAGAATAGAGGAGACTCGCCTATGAAGCATAACCTGATGATACAGGAGTGCAAGAATCCAAACTGCCCTGACTAAAAGATAGAGCAACAGCAGGACGACCGGAATCATTAGTCCGTTAGAGACTGTAAAAAGTATTTCCGATATTATCTTCATGGCATTCCATAATAAATTATACAAATCATGATTCCCAATAGAGAGACATTATAGAGACTTCCTTTTCCCAAACGCTGAAAACGACATAATAATACGAGGGATGCAGAAACCAAACATATCGACACTCCGGCAATCAGCCCCGGAATCATGAAATCCAATCCCGGGAACGACCGCGAGGCTACCGATGACAGCAATGCTATCGGAGCCAATATCATTATTCCGGGATAATACCCTATAATTCTTCCGGCTGTTCCTGACGAAAACACAATCAAAACAAACAGCAGTAATTCTACAAATTCACACACCACAAGCGTCTTTGAGTATAGCATCTCGTTGATTTCATCCGGGGTCAATCCGCTCATATAAAGGGTCAGAGATATAGCTAAAATACCCCAACACACTACAATCGGAATCCATGCTCTTTTGGGAAGAATAGATATCCTCACAATCGCCGCCAATGCTATTATTGTAAAGAAAATCATCTGAAACCACATCATTTCCTCTCCTTTCTCCTTATTGTCATTGCCAAAAATACGATTATCAGCAATACCGCCACAATAACTACCGCGATATAATCAGCATTGGTTTCATCGACCTTATCAGACAGGAATCCCTTTGATTCGGCCTTCAGCAGCTTAGAACCCGAAGTTTCTGCGACTGCCTCCGCGATCTTCGTTTGGTATCTTTCAGCATCCTTTCCGGCCAGTCGAGACGAAATGTAGTCTTGAAGCTTCTTGTTTCCGCATACGAATTCCGTACATGGAGCTCCATGCTCCGCAGTCACGTCAGCGTGAAGGCTGGCGATTGCACTCAATTGCTTTTCTGTAGGATTCCAGAAGCCCTTTCTCGCACTCTCCATCATGGTTGCGGTCATTTCCTGAAGAGCGGCAGGATTGACCCTTTCAAAATAATCCTTGACTCCAAGGCCATGAATATCCTCTACATATGCATCGTAAAGATCATCGTATATCCTCTCGTTCAAGGCATCAGGACGAGTCGCGCTCCAGCCGAAGATATTCCTGAATATCTCACCGAACATCTGAGCCGTAGTTGCGTCTCCTTTCATTCTCTCCTTAATGAAATCCGGATTCAGTATCGTAGCCCTCGTCTCCACGGCAATGGCCTCCTTAGTATCCTGCAGACGGGGAATGTATGAATTGCGGTAGTCGGCCATGACCGCATCCGGTTCCTTTCCACCCACGTTTTTAGCAGCAAGAGACAGAGCACCGGTAAATTCATACACATGGTCGAGTGATATCGGGCCCCATGTATTGCTCTGACGGGGCTGCACGATAACATCCGTACCGGATATTCCGGATTCCAAAGCGTTGCGGCTGACCGCACCCCAGTTATCATCATCGCCATACATGGCGCACATATTATTGAGGTATCCATCTGCAAGCTCGCTTCTGTCATCCCATTCACCGGAGTTTTCCGTGTAGCGCAGCATACCGGTGCTGTAACCTGAATTGACGGGGCCGAAAACCCGCATTCTTGATAATTCACGGGCGCGCTTGGGCGATTCACCCTTATCCACCAGCGCCTTCTCCTGTTCGAGCGATCCGTCAGCCACATAGTTGGGATACACATCGTCTTTCGCATCAGAAGCGAGCTCAACGGCGTCGGTTATCATCTTGAGACGCGAAGACGCGATATCACGCAACTGGCCTGAAACCTGAACCATAATATTGATCCTCGGCCTTCCCAGTTCTTCGGATGGAATCAGTCTCAGATCCATGACTCGTCCCTGTTCGTCGCGGACTGGCTCCACACCGAGCATACGCAATGCCTGAGCTACAGTGGCGCCTTGAGAGGATATGAACTCTCCTGCCCAGAATGTATAGCTGACCTTCTTGGGATACTCACCATGTTTTTTCATATAGTCAGCCAACGTCTGCTCCGCAAGGGCTGTTCCCTTTTCCCAGGCCTGAGGACCGGGAGTAGCCTCCGCATTGATGCTGTACATGTTTCGCCCCATAGGAAGGACATTTGGATTCAATACAGGGTCGCCACCCGGAGCGGGACGTACCGGTATACCGTTGAGAGCATTCACCATCGCATCGAGTTCAGCACCAGCAGAAGCTTTAAGCAATCTACGCACCTCAAGTGCGTCATCATCATTCCGGGACTCAGGAATATTGCCCGCAAGAACCTGAGATAGATGTTTTCTTGCTTCCGGAAGATAATGATGGGAAATGAAAGTGAAGTCC
>JAIDTS010000241.1 GCA_029060585.1 Muribaculaceae bacterium | reverse complement strand
AACGTAAAACGCAAAACGTCCAACGTATCCAAGGCAATCAGACCGGCAAAGTGGTGACACGTCTGATTGCCTTCTTTTTTTATTCCCCCCGCGCCCCTCCGGCCCCGAATGCCTCATCTTAAGACTGAAGACTAAAGACTGAAGACTTAACTAATCAGCGAGCCCAGCCCCTTTGCGCCCTTTGCGTGGTGCCTCACCATCTTAAGACTCAAGACTGAAGACTTTAGATTAAAAAAATGTTAAAATGGTTGCCAAAATGGATGCCTTTTGTTATCTTTGCATAAACTTTTAATTCAAATCATCATGCAGGTAGTATCAGCAAGAGAATTTCGCGCAAACCAGGGAAAGTTCCTGAATGCCGCCAAGAGAGGGCAGTCCGTTCTTCTGACGTCGAGATACGGTAGTTTCAAGATCACACCCGTGACGGAGGAGGACTCCCTGACCGAACGAATATGCCGTGGCCTCGAAGAAGTCAAAATGATTGAAGACGGTTTGATCCCATCGAAATCCGCAAGAGAGTTATTAGATGAATTTTGATGTAAGAACTACGCCAGGTTTTGACAAATCAGTCAAAACCTTGGCAAAGAGATATCGTTCATTTAAGTCTGTTTTAGATGAATTGATATCTTCTTTGGAGGAAGATCCCATTCAGGGCGTCGAACTAAGTCCCGGCATAAGAAAAATCCGTATGGCCATCACGTCCAAGGGACGTGGTAAATCAGGCGGTGCGAGAGTCATTACCTATACTGTAATAATTTCCGAAAATGCCGGCCGGGTTTATCTTATTGACATATACGACAAGGCAGACTATTCCACCGTTGACGTTCGAGTGATTCAAAAGAAGATATCAGACATAGGCCTGAAATGACATTGCCCCTCCGCGCGATTCCCATATCCGCGACAGCCGGCGAAGCCCGGCTCAATGACGAATCAGCGTTGCCTCCCCCTCCTACCTGAGTCAGGGCATCTTGAGCCCGATGGATTCGATGTAGCTTACCTGCGGCGTGCAGTTGGCGGCCTTGCACTTCTCGATAAACCCGCCGAGCGCCACCTGCGCCTTCGCGCGGTCCGGCTTCGCCTCCCGTATCTCTGCGAAAGTGTGGTGCGGACCCTCCGCGAATCTCACCACTTCCGCCCATTCCTCAGGAAGACTGATTCCCATCATGCAGCTGCCTCCCTCCTTCTTGTAAGGCCAGAAAGTATAGCCGATATTGTTTTCCTTCATCACCTTCACGAAATCCGCCTGCCACTCGTCGGTATTGTGACCTATCTCTCCCATATACATAGGCCTGTTGCTGTTGTCGCGGAAATCGATGTATGACTGTATGGCCTCCTTGGTGGCGGGACCTCCGTAGCGATGGCAGGTGAACATAAGCTGAGGGTCGTAGTCAGTATCCTTCAATGGCTCGAAATTACTGTTCCACTGCGGAGCTCCTATTAGTATGATATGGTCCGGATCAACCTCACGGATTGCCGCCACGGCGCGCTTCTGAAGCGGCTCAAGCTTTGAGTTCAATTCTTCCTGATTCTCGAAATATGTCGCTATCGGCTCGTTGATGAGCTCGTAGCCGAGAATCGTCTCCTCGTCTTTGTAGCGGTCCGCTATCGAACGCCAGATGTCGCAGAACTGCTGCTGGCTCTTCTCGCTTTCCATAAGCCAGGGATATCCGTAGGAGTCGTCGATGTTGTCGCCCGTCTGTCCGCCGGGAGCATCGTGCATGTCGAGGATTAGGTAGAGGTCGTTGGCCTTGCACCAGCTGACTACGCTGTCGATGCGCGCGAAACCGTCCTGATCCTTCGTGAGCCCCATATAATCCTCGTCGGTGAACAGCTTGTAGTGGAAAGGCAGACGGATGGTGTTCGCACCGGTGGAGGCTATGAAATCTATGTCCGCCTTTGTGATGTAGTTGTCCTTGAATGCGGCCCAGAATTCAGCTGCCTTGTCCGGACCAACGAGTTCGCTGAAAAGCTCGTTGATCTGGCGCGGCGCGTTCATGCGCTGGAAGCCAAACATGTAGCCCTCGGGGTTGAGCCAGTTTCCGAGGTTCGTGCCGACGATATAGAGCTTGCTGCCGTCGGGCTTGACGAGATCCTGTCCTTTCACCTGGACGAAGCGGTCTTTGTTGGATGCGGGGGCTTCCGCAGCCTTGTCGGCGCAGCCGACAGCGAGCGGAAGGATGAAGGATGAGAGTATCAGGGATTTGATGTTCATGAAAGTATGATTTAGTAGAAAGCCCCGGACTTTGCCGAGGCTTTCTGAAATGAATATCAGATTCGGACGCACGAGCCGTGCGTCGCTAACTAACGATAATTATTTTGCTATCTGCATGCGGATGTCGGAGACTGTGATGTTGGTCTTGTCGGGTGCTCCGGCATAGTCCATGCATACCTGGATGTTCTTGGTGTCGATACCCTGCTTGTTCTTGAAGTAATAGAGGTAGGGCACACCGGCCTCGACATTCACGCGGTCTACGACGATAAACGAATTGTCGTCCGTGTCGCCGTCCTCGCCGAGCGAGTCACCCTTCTGGATCTTCACCGTCACGCCCTTGATGTCTTTGTCTGACTCGATGGTCAGCGTGAAGTCATACTTATGGTCTGCGGATGTCTCTACGTTGGTCCAGACATGCACCTGGCCCTGCCACTGGTCGCTGCCTATGCCTTCGGGAGAGATGAAGCTGTAGCCGTCTTCGTAGAATACGATCTCCGGCTGTGTGATGGCGGATGAATCCCAACCTGAATTGGCGAACCATGTCGACCATTTCACTACCTCGAAGCCGGCGAAGATATTGTCGGCGTCGGAGATGGTGGGCGCGTTGGCCGCCGCCGGTATCACCGTGCCATCGTCATACTGATGCTCCTTGAAGACGATGTTGGTCACTTCCACGTCGCAGTCGCCATAGCCGCCGAAGTCGAACGCTATCTTGAGCGTGCCCTCGAAACCTTCCACGTCGGAGAACCATACGATAGAACCGTTGGGCTCTACGTCAACGCGGTCAGCGGTGAAGAACGTCTCGTCGTCGCCCAGCTTCTGTACCTTGACGGTCACGGCTCCAGCTTTCGGAACGTTGACGTTGCAGGAGAAGTCGTATGTGATTCCGGAGTGAACCTCGATGTCGGTCTCTACGTGTACCTGTCCCTGCCACTGGTCGTTGCCCGTAGCTGCAGGCACGTGGAGCGAGATGCCCTTGTCCGGAGTGAGTGTCACAACCGGCTGTGGTGAAAGTTCGCTCCAGCCGCCGTCGGCAAACCATGTGCTGGCCACAACTACAGAGGCGTCTTTCCAGAGGTTGTGCTCGTAGTCATACTTGAAGCCGGTCGTCGTCACGTCGGCCTCGGCCTTCGGGGCGATGATGTACTGCCATGAGATACCGTCGAGATCCTGCACGAGAGTGATCTCGTTCTTGCTGAAGTTCGCGATGCGGTATTTCGGATTAGCGAAACCAGCCTCGGATGGAATGTAGGGGAACGGAGTGTTGGCAGGAAGCACGAGATACAGGTAGGCCCCTTCTGCAGAGAGTGTGAAAGTGGATTCCACTGTCTTTGCCTCCACGCGGAAGTCGGCTCCGTCGTCAGGATTGTTGACGGTGTAGCCCGGCAGTGAGTGTACGCCCGTGTTGACGTAGATTGTGCCTGACGTTCCCGGATTGAATACATATACGCCTGAGGTCTCGGCTCCCGTGTTGCCGAAGACAAGCGTGTTGGCGTAGACGCCTTCTGCCTCCTTGTCGCCCGGGTTGCCGTTCCACCATCCTGTCGGATTGTTCGTGTCGGGACCGCAGCCCATATGTCCGGACTTAGTGCCGTCTACGGCCCATTCTTTCGTCGAGCCGTTGGTCAGCGCGCTCATGTAGGGGGAGAAGTCGAAGATGGTCTTGTCCACACGGATTGTGCCTGTCACCGATCCTTCGGAAACACCGTTGCCGTTGCCGACCTTCATCTCTACGGGATATTCACCGGCGATGGTGATGAGGTCGCGGTAGGTGAGGGCCGTCGACGGACGGGTGCTTTCGTTGACATACCATACGGGATATACTCCCTTGGCTCTGTTGCCGTCCTTGTCGAGTATGTTGAGCTCCACGTTATTGAATTCGTCTACCGAGATTCCGATCTGGTAGTCGGAAGCCTGGGGAATTCCAGCCATGGAGGGCTCGAAGTTAGGCTCTGTAGAGCAGGCGCCCAAGGCGAGCATCACTCCCGCCATCGAGGCGAAGCCTAATATT
This sequence comes from Muribaculaceae bacterium, assembly GCA_029060585.1. Next base: position 21,497 of record JAIDTS010000241.1, on the reverse strand, counting down.
TTATTTGTAGTCTTCATTTTGTCTTACTGTTGAGAGTGAATTACTGGAAATAAGCGTCGTTCTGCTTGAGAGTGCCGTGGCAAATGTCGATCTCAGACTGAGGGAAGGGGAGATACTTCTTATTGTCGGTGTAGTTGCCTGTGCGGTCGTCGGGATATTCGGAGCCCTTCACGAGATAGTCTTTCGCCAGTCCGGTGCGGATAAGGTCCCAGTAGCGCTTGCCTTCGCCGAGGAATTCCCATGCACGCTCCTGAATGATGTTGTCGAGAGTGGCAGGAACTGATCCGAGGCCGGCGCGGGCGCGTACCATGTCGAGATATTGCTGAGCGTTGGGCGAGCCAAGTTCCGCTGCGTTGAGAAGAGTCTCTGCGTAGCGGTAGAGACGGAGGTTGTTGTTGTAGTTAAGCACTGCGTCCGCCTGCTGGCCTGAGTTTCCACCGATTTTGCCCGCATATTTTGCGAGGAAGTAGCCGGTGTCCTGGTAGCCGACCGTATATGATCCGGGTGCGGGCTGCCAGATAGAAGCATCGCGGCGGGTGTCGGCGGGATCATATGAGTCATAGCATGACTTACGGACTGTGCCGAAGCCCCAGCCTGTGTTGTCGTGGATGCCGTCGGAGGAATCATATCCGCGGGGGAGAATCATACAGGGAACAACGGTGCCGCCGGCTGTGCCGCCCCAGCTCCAGTTGCGTGTTGCCTGATAGTCGGAGTAGTTAATCTCCCATACCGATTCGCTGCCCCATTCGCCTGCGACATCCCAAATGGATGCAAAGTCGCTTACGAGCTGGTATTTGCCGGAATTGATGATTTCCTCCATATACTTCAGTGCTGTCGGTTTGCGTGCAGCATCGTTCTGATACATAACAACCTCAGCATAAAGCATATATACGAAGTGCTTTGTCACGCGGCCAAGCTCAGCGCCTGTGCACTTTTCGGGAAGACGGTTCATGGAGATCACTTTCTCGAGGTCCTGAATGATGAACTCATACACTTCGTCGGCAGTGTACTGAGTGGCAAGATAGCCGTTGTCGCCGCTGAGGGGTTCATCGTAGTAAGGGATATTTCCCCACCAGTGCCACAGGTAGTTGTAGAAGAATGCGCGGAGGGCGATCACCTGCGACTCATAGTATTCGCGGTTGGCAAGCTCTTGGTCGGTTTTGGGTTCCCAATAGGTGTACATATACCTGAGCGCATCAATGCAACGCTTTACGCCTGAATATGCATTGGAGTAGTTGGTGTCGAGCACTACAGTGGCAGTCGTGTTGAAGTTGAAGACTGTCTTCCACTGGTTCATGTCGTTGACATCGCCGCCGCCCGGAAGAACCTGGTCGGCAAGCACCTCCGGATATATGTTCATACCGCAATAGTTGTTGGCGTAGTCAAACCAGTGAAGGGGATCGTAGGCGGCTACAACAGCCTGCTGGATGTTGGCTTCTGTCTTATAGTAGTCCTCCACTGTATCCTGTGTGTTGTTGGTGATGTCGAGCCAGTCGCTGCCGCATGAGGTGAGGCCGAGACCCATCGCCGCTACCGGGAGGATGTATAGTTTCTTATTGAGTTTCATTTCGATTATGCGTATTGAGAAATTAGAGGGAAATGTTGAAACCTACGGAGAATGTGCGGGCTTCGGGATAGTTGCCGTAGTCGATACCGATGTTGACACCATCGCCGACCTCAGGAGTGAAACCGTGATACTTTGTCGCGGTAAAGAGGTTCTCGCCCATCACGAATACCCTTACATTGTCAAGACCGATCTTGTTCACGATGTTGAAGGGAAGGGTATAGGAGAGGGTGAGGTTTGCGCAGCGCAGGTAAGCGCCGTCGTGGATATAGAGGTCGGAGCTCTGCCAGTTGCGTGTGTCTGCAAGGCGGTAGATAGGAATTGTGTTGGAGCTACCTTCTCCGGTCCAGCGGTTGAGCATCCATTTCGGCATGTTCTTAGCGGGTGTATCGCCGCGGAGCGAAGCATCGTAGATCTGGTTGCCCCATACGCCCTGGAAGTAGGCGGTAAGCTGGAAGCCTCTCCATCCGAGACCTACATTGAAGCCGTATGTCCAGTCGGGCAGACCCTTGCCGATCTTGGTGCGGTCATCAGCGTTGATGGTGCCGTCGCCGTTTGTATCTACAAATCTCACGTCGCCCGGCTGTGCAAACCATGAGGTCTGGCCGGAAGTGAGGTGATACTGGTCGTTGTAGGCGTCAGCCTCAGCCTGATTCTGGAAAATTCCGTCGGTCTTGTAGCCGTAGAAGAACGGGAACACCTCGCCGTTCATGGAGCGAGCGATGTCGCCGGCAGTTGCATTGGAAACTTCAGATCTCCATCCGTCGGCGTTGCCGAGATTTACAAGTGTATTCTTCACATAAGAGAGGTTGCCGCCAAGGTTTACTTCAACTTCGCCGAATGTGTGGGCCCAACGAAGATCCATTTCAATACCGGTATTGTCCATTGTGCCGACGTTGCCGATAGGCTTGGTCTCGCCTACATATGTCGGGATCATCATGGTCATAAGCATACCCGTGGTGCGCTTCTTATACCAGTCGAAAGTGAACTGAAGAGAGTTGTCGAGGAAGCCGAGGTCGAGACCTATATCTGTCTGGGTCGATTCCTCCCATTTGAGGTCAGGATTTGCAAGGCCGGAAGCCTTTGAACCATAGGTCTGGCTTGATCCTTCCGGACCGAAGTAGTAGTTGTTGTTGCCGTCGGTCATCACTGTGTAGGCGAAGTCTCCGATGGCCTCGTTACCGTTCTTACCCCAGGATACGCGGAGCTTGGTGTTGTTCCACCAGCGGGGTCTTGTCTCGAGGAAGGGCTCGTTAGTGATGTTCCAGCCTGCTGAGAATGAGGGGAAGGTCGCCCATTTATGGTTGGCGCCGAATCGGGAAGATCCGTCGCGGCGGACTGTAGCCTGCACCATGTAGCGGCTTCCGAAGTCGTAGGATACTCGACCGAAATACGAGAGGAGTTTGGGCCATGCCGAGTTCGGGCCGGCATCACCTGTACGGTTGCCGCCGTCTTCCTCGCCGGGAGCACCCTGTGCTACTGTCACCCAGGGCTTGTCGAAGTTGTAGAGCTTGTTGGCCGATGCGTTGATCCACCATCCCGTGCTCTGCTTTCCTGACTGACCGAGCACAACGTTGATATGATGGTCTCCGAATGTCTTGTCGTAGAAGATAAGGTTTTCGAGCTGCCATGTCCATCCGCGGTTCATTGAAGATGATGCTGATGCGTGGATGGCGTCTGTATTGCTCAGGTTGCTGTAGTAGTTGGGCTCGGAGTGGCTGTCGCTTCCCCAGAAAGCGAGGTCGCCGCCGAAGCTGATGCGGTAGGAGAGACCGTCCCATATCTGGAGTTCGCCGATAAAGTTGCTGACAATCTTGTGGCTCCAGTTCTTGCCTGACGGGAACGACCAGCCGTAGAACGGGTTGGTAAGTTCCTGATAGCCTCCTCCGAATGACTCGGGAACCATATAGAGGTTGCCGGCTGCATCATAGCGGGGAACGTATTTGTCGTTGCCTGCGTAGTAGTCCATCTGGTGCTGGTATTCCGGGCTGCCCGGAGTAAGTGTCGGAGTCAGCATCGGCGACATACCGATTGCATTGGTGATCGCGCCGCCATAGTAGCCGCCGCCACCGCCGAATCCTTTGGAATGGATGCGTGCATATGAGATGTTGGTGGTCAGGACAAACTTATTTAGCCAGTTGCGTTTCTTCGAGTCGTCGAAGAGAGTGTAGATGTTGTTGGCGCGGAGGGTGAGGCGGTTGTAGTTCGACTGGTCGTAGTTGCCGCCGATGATACCTTCCTGATCGAAGTAGCCGAAAGAAAGGAAGTAGTTGATCTTCTCGCTTGCTCCCGATACGGACACCTGATGATTCATCATCGGAGCGTTGTCGTTGAAGATAGCAGCCTGCCAATCGTAGCCCTTGCCATAGCTGTAAGGATCGGCGTAGGGTGCAGGCTGACCGATATTGAGGTAGCCCTCGTTTTTCATGATTGCGTACTCGGTGGCGTTGAGGATGTCGATCGATTTGAGTTTCGACTGCCAGCCATAGGTGAAGTCGTAAGTGATTTTTGCGCGTCCCATCTCGCCGCTCTTCGTTGTCACGAGGATTACGCCGTTGGCTGCTCGTGCACCGTAGACGGCGCCTGAGGCTGCGTCCTTGAGCACCTCGATGCTCTTGATATCTGACGGGTTGAGATAGTCGATGCCACCTTCGATAGGCATGCCGTCGACGATATAGAGAGGATTGGAGTCGTTGATGGTGCCGACACCACGCACACGGATCTGGGCTGCCGAGCCCGGCTGTCCGTTGGCCGTCGTTGCGGTCACACCGGAGGTCACACCTTTCAGTGCGTTCTGGACGTTGGTAGGTGCGGTCTGCGAGAGTGTCTCCGAGCTGACGCTCGAGATGGCGGCGGTCACGACGCTCTTCTTCTGCGTGCCGTAGCCGACCACCACTACGTCGTCAAGTATCTGGGTGTCTTCTATAAGACGGATGACGAGGTCGCTCACCGGACCGGTCACCTTCACTTCCTGCGGAGTGCAGCCAATATAGTTGAAGTAGAGGGTCGAGCCTGTCGGGGCATCGATTGAAAACGCGCCGTCTATGTCGGTGGCTGTGCCTGTGGCACTACCCTTCACCATTACGGTGGCTCCGATTAGCGGCTCTCCGTCGAGCGAGGATATCACCCTGCCGGAGACTTTGACATCCTGGGCGTATGCGCCGAGGCACGTCAAGATCGCGATCAGAAATAAGGTTAACTTCTTCATCTGTAATTTGATTAGTTAGTAAGTGTATTTGGTTGTTTATTATTTCTTTTGGAATATGCGCACGTAGTCGACTATCATCGATACGGGGAGTGCTGACTCGTCGACTCCCTTGTAGCCGCCCCAGTCTCCGCCCCAAGCGAGGTTGAGGATGGGATAGAAGGCATAGTGGAATGGCCAGCTGTCGTGGTCGGCTCCCATCGAGGCTTTGGTGGCGCGGAGCTGCACCTTGCCGTCGACGTAGGTGACGATCTCATCTTCGGTCCATTCGCAGGCGTAGACGTGGAATTCACCCTCCGCGCCGGCGCAATACATCTCGTGGGTCTTCTGTGTGCCTTTGGTGTGGTTGTAGTTGCCCGTGTGGAGCGACGAGGAGACGTAGTTGGGATTGGCTCCGACCTCCTCCATTATGTCGATCTCTCCGCAATAGGGCCAGGGATTCTTGTTCCAGTCCACGTTTGACGGCATCATCCAGAAGGCGGGCCATGTCCCCTTGCCCTTAGGAAGGTTTATGCGGGCTTCAAAGTATCCGTAGAGCCATCCTGTGCCCGGCTTGGCGTTCATGCGTCCGGAATAGATCTTGCCGTCCTTTCCCTTGAAGCAGTTTATGTAGAGGAAGCCGTCCTTTACCTCGAGCGTGCGCTTTCCGTCCACTTCCTTATCCGTATACGTCTGGAGTTCGTTGTTGACATGTCCCGGCGCCCAGTTCTCCTTGGTCCAGTCGCTTCCTGGCACGGACCCTGAGTTGAATTCGTCGCTCCATACGAGCGAATATCCTTCCGGGGCATTGACGACGTCGCTCAGCTGCGTTACCTTGATCTCCGTCTTTTCGGCTCCACATTCGAGCGTAACCGTAGCCTCGCGGCTGGCGTCAGAGTCGTTGGCGGTTGCCTTCACTTCCACGGAGGTGTCTCCCTTGGAGCCTTTTGCCGGATTGAGGGTCAGCCATGCGGCATCCGACGTGAGTGTCCAGTCGGCGTTTGACGTCACGGTGAAGGAAGAGGAGGATTCCTGGCCTCCCAGAGTCAGAGATTTTGTGGAGGGAGTTGCTTTGGTGACGTATCCCTGTGTCAGGCTGACGGTCTTTATCGTCTTGCCTCCCGACACTATATTGAGTTCCGCCCGGCGTTCCTCCATCCCGGAGTTGGCCGTGACGCTCACCTGCACCTTTACGTCGGTATCCTTGATGCCGCCGCTGGGGCGCAATGTCACCCAGTCGGCATCCGTACGTATCGCCCAGTCGGCGTTGGCCTTGACGGTGAGTTCCAGCGTCGCCGCCTCCGGTCCTGCGGAAAGGGATTCCGGTGATGCGGTGGCGGTCACGTTCGAGGCCGGAGGTGCCGGCGTGTCTTTTGAGTCGCTGCCGCATGCCATGAGGGGGAAGATGACGGCTGCTGAAAGAATCCAGGTTATAAGTTTCGCATTCATTGTTGTTGGGTTGTGTGGTTGTTGGGTTGCGTTGTTGGGGTTGACGGTTGCAAAATTAGCGATTCATTCGATATCTTGCTCGCGTGAGAGCATAAAGGTAAATGACAATAACGCTAAGTTGCTGTCATCTATAACTATAATATATCAATATAAGTAAAAGGAAGTGTTATGGAAAATAGCCTTCCGGACCCTCTCAAGACTGAAAACTGAAGACTGAAGACTCAAGAATCAAGACTCATTCGTCCGGTTGTTGTAGACAGTGCGTATCGACACGTTCAGCATCTCGGCGATTTCGGCGCTCTTCGAGATGCCGAGACGCCGGAGGGCGTAGATGCGCAGTTTTGTGTTTAATGTCTTTGTCTTTGCTATCAATTCAGCGGAGACCCGGCTCTCTTCCGGCACTGTCTTGTTATAATCCTCTATGAAATCAGGGTAGATCGAGAGAATGGTCTTGTCGAAACTCTCGTAGAATCCCTGGTATTGTTCCTTGATGAGCTCCGGGTCGTTGATAAGCACGCCGAGGTCGTCGATCTGCTTCACCTTGTATTTCTTCAGAAGTTTCTTACGGTAGCCTTCAAGGGCGTTTATGTATTGGGTGGTCAGTTTGAAGGCATATGCCAGGAGGCCGAGCTTCTGTTTGTTGGCTTCGTTGAGTTCGATGTTGGCCTTTTCGAGGGAGGCTATCGCCTCGTCGCGCTGCAAGATGGATCTGTCGCGCTCCTTGACGGATCTGTGCAGGTCTGAATTCGCTTCCTTCAGCAGGTTGCGCATCTTTTTGAGTTTATGGAACTCAACTACAATGAAGACTATCGCGGCTATGAGTATGAGGGTAAGTATGCCGAGGATCATCACATAGACCGAAAGGCGCCTGTCGCGCTTCTCAAGCTCGTCGCGGTAGGCGTCGCGCACGGTAGGAAGCACGTCGGATAGGTTGACCATGCGGTAGCGGTTATGGTAGAGGTTGGCCTGCTCCACTGTATATATAAGGTAGTTGTAGGCGCGGTTGAGGTCCCCTTCCGCAAAGAGATGTGTCGCGAGTTCTTGAATGGCGGCTATCTCGCGGTTGACAATCAGCGCGTCGTAGATTGCCGCTTTAGTCATGTATTTCACCTTTGAGTCGGGGTCGCCCATCACTTCGTAGTAGCGTGACAGCCAATACGCGTCGATGGCGTTGTCGCGTGTGGCGGCGTTGTTCTGATCCACCTTTTTCTTCAGCCCCGTCACGTCTATCTTTGATATGTCGGCTCCGTCGCGGTCGATGCAGGCCGCGATAGGCACCCATAGGAGACCGTGGGTCTCGGGAAGGTTCAGCGCCTGGATTGAGTCGCGGTATTCATTGGCTATCTTCAGGTCTTTTTTCGACATCTCCTGGTTGGGAAGCATATAGACTGAACGCATGGAGTAGATATAGGCGAGGCTGCCGAAGAGCTGTGCCTTCATCTCAGGCCCGAGGCGGGAGGAGTCGATGTCTTTAAGAAGCTCCATGGTGGTGTCGTAGAGGCCCTGCACGGTATATATGAAGGCCTGGTTGAGTTTCCACAAGGTGATTTCGTCGTAATTATCGGGCATGACCTTGGAGGTGAGCCTTCCGCATTGAGACGCGTAGAAAAGGGCGGAGTCCGAGTCGAATACGATGTATTCGTCATAGAGCTGTTTGGAAAGTCCGAGTCTTTCCCTGCTGTCCTTGGCCTTGGCGAGCGATTGCCTGAGTCCTGAGATTCGGATCTCCTTCTCCCTGACAAGGTCTTTCTGATTTGCTATGATGGAGTCGAGTTTCTGCAGGAGCAGGGCGTTTTCCTTTTCCATCTCCCGCGAGGCGTAGGAGGAGACGGAGCCGCATAAAATGGCGGCCGTGAAAGCGATGATATGTAGGAAAGTTCTGAATTTCATGATATGGCAGATAATTTACAAATTTAGTTATTTTCCGCGACTGTGGGAAAGAGAAAGATATTTTTAACATTTATTAAAAATTATGTCGCCATACCTCTTTACATTTCCGTTTACTTTATGTAGCCGTTCGCCAAGTGGCTACTCTACGGATAATCAGATGCTTGTCTCCGTGTGCCAACGTTCCGTATTTTACCATTATGCCTCTCTCCCGACTTTTGACTGCTATTCTTTGCTAATTTTGCAGTCGAGCAATCATAACAACTTCAATAGACATAAGATGAAATTCAAAGCAGAGATACTGGCGGCAGCCATGATATGCCTCGCTTCCGGCACGAGGGCTGAGAAGCCGACTCCCGTCTATCTTGACGATTCGCAACCCATAGAAGCCCGGGTTCAGGATGCCCTGTCGCGGATGACGACCGCGGAGAAGGTAGCGATTATCCATGCGCAGAGCAAGTTCAGCTCTCCGGGTGTGCAGAGGCTCGGTATTCCCGGCATATGGTGTACGGACGGCCCCCACGGAGTGCGCCCCGACGTGCTCTGGGACGAATGGGAGCAGGCCGGCGCGACCAACGATTCATGCGTGGCTTTTCCGGCTCTTACCTGCCTTGCCGCAACATGGAATCCCGATATGTCGCTCCTCTACGGCGAATCGATTGGGGAGGAAGCCCGCTACCGCAACAAGAACGTCCTCCTTGGCCCCGGCGTCAACATCTACCGTACGCCTCTCAACGGACGTAATTTCGAATATATGGGCGAGGATCCCTTCCTTACGGCTGAGATGGTGGCGCCTTATATCAAGGGCGTGCAGGAAAATGGCGTGGCCGCATGCGTGAAGCATTACGCGCTCAACAATCAGGAGGTGGACCGCGACCATGTCAATGTGCTCGTCGACGACCGCACGCTGCATGAGATATATCTCCCGGCATTCAAGGCCGCCGTCAAGGATGGCGGAGCATGGAGCATCATGCCCGGCTATAATAAATATGACGGCGACCATGCCTGCGAGAACCATACGCTGCTCCTTGACATACTGAAAGGAGACTGGGGCTTCGACGGAGTCGCCATCAGCGACTGGGGAGCCGTTCATAACACCGATAAAGTGGCGCAGAACGGCCTCGACATGGAGTTCGGATCCTGGACCAACGGCCTCAACTGGGGCGCAAGCAACGCCTACGACAGCTACTATCTCGCGACTCCTTATCTGAAAGCCATCGAGGAAGGAAGGCTTCCGATGTCAGATCTCGACGACAAGGCCGCCCGTGTGCTCCGCCTCATCATGCGCACTGAGATGAACCGCAACCGGCCCTACGGGTCGATGAACAGCGACGAGCACTATGCCGCCGCGCGCCGCATCGGAGGCGAGGGTATAGTCCTCCTCAAGAATGATGGGAATGTCCTTCCGGCAGCCGGAAATGCAAAAAAGATTCTGGTGGTAGGCGAGAATGCCATTAAGATGATGACAGTGGGAGGAGGCTCATCGTCGCTGAAGGTGCAGCGTGAGACTCTTCCTCTCGACGGAATCCGCAAGGCAGCTACCGAAAAGGGAATCAACGTGGTCTATGAACGCGGATATGTCGGCGATGTCACAGGAGAATACAACGGAGTGAAGACCGGTCAGGATCTCTCCGAGAGCCGGACGGCGGAGCAGCTTGTAGCCGATGCCGTGAAGGCTGCGAAGGAGGCCGATATGGTGATCTTCATCGGTGGCCTGAATAAATCGGACCATCAGGATGCCGAAGGAGCCGACCGTCTGGACTTCAGCCTCCCATATGGCCAGGACGCGGTGATCGAGGCTCTCGCAGCTGCCAATCCCAATACGGTGGTGGTGACACTCACCGGCAACGCCTATTCTATGCCATGGCGCGACAAGGTGCCGGCGATCGTGCAGGGTTGGTATATCGGTTCCGAGGCCGGCAACGCGATTGCCGATGTGCTTTTTGGTAAGGTGAACCCCTCCGGCAAGCTCCCTATGACGTTTGCGAAGGATTTAAAGGATTATGCCGCTCACGCCAAGGGCGACGCGGAGATGTATCCCGGCGTCAACGGCGACGTGAAGTATAAGGAAGGTCTCGACGTCGGTTACCGTTATACCGACAAGCTGAAGAAAGACCGCGTCAACTATGCTTTCGGCCATGGTCTCAGCTATACGACATTCAAGATAGGACAACCTACACTGTCGTCGAAGACTTTCGATGGAGACGGAACGATAACAGTGACCGTGCCTGTGACCAATACAGGCGACCGCGAAGGTCAGGAAGTGGTGCAGCTCTATGTCCGCGATGAGAAGAGCAGCGTCTACCGTCCCTACAAGGAACTGAAGGCCTTCGGAAAGGTGAGCCTCGCCCCCGGCGAGACCCGTGACGTAACGCTGACCCTCGATAAGGATGCCTTCGCGTTTTATGACGCCACCGACAAAATGTGGACGGTAGAGCCCGGAAGGTTCGTGCTCCTCATCGGAAACTCCTCCGATAATATCTCTTATCGCCTCCCGATAGAATACAAGGGCGATATCTTAAAGATTAAAGATTAAAGATTAAAGATTAAGGACTGAAGACTGAAGACTTAAGACTTTTTAGGTTAATATTAAATTTAGGTTCGGATGTTTAGTCGGACGGTGCATGCAGGACGTCCGACGAAGCAAAAAGCCCGCTGGCCTGTGCAGGTCGGCGGGCTTGACATTATGTATTAAAATATGTTAAATTCTTGCTGGAAGTGAATAAAAGATATACCTTTGCATATAAAGATTATAAATTCAAACCTCAATATCACTTTATGATTAGATTTTTCTCACTTTTAACCATGACTCTGCTTTTCGCTCAGGTTGCTTGGTCAAGGCATCTCTCTCCCGATGAAGCTTTAGGCAGGCTCAACGACACTTCGATGTCGAAGATCGTATCAAACAAGTCAGGAGGCTCTTCGCGGCATGAGTTGGTACGCAGTGTGAAGGCTCCCGGAAGCACGGAGGCCGATATCTATCTGTTTTCCGACAACGCTAAGCGCCTCGTGGTGCTTCCCGCCGATGACAATGCGCCGGCTTTGCTCGGATATGTCGACCGTCAGGAAAACGCGCAGGAATCTGACGTGCTCCCGCCGGCATTCGAATGGTGGCTCGAGCAGTACGCGGCTCAGATCCGTTATGCACAGGCAAATCCCGGCGCAATGGCTGCGGCCCCGGCTGCAGACAGGGCTCCGATCGATTACATGGTAAAGACCAGATGGAACCAGTCTTACCCCTACAATGCCCAATGTCCTGTTTTCTCCAATGGACAGCAAGCTGTCACGGGATGCGTCGCAACTGCCTTCGCCCAGGTGATGAACTATCATCAGTGGCCCGAGCAGGGACGCGGCAGCATCTCCTACAACACCAACTCTGTCACTTCATATTCGATGGACTTTTCCGAAGTCACGTTTGACTGGGCTTCGATGCTCGATGAGTATGACTCTGAGGCAGACAAGGATTCGGCGAGTGTGCAGGCTGTTTCGGCCCTTATGAAGGCCTGTGGCTACAGTGTCAGGATGATGTATGGAGCAAATGAAAGTGGCGCCTGGACAGGATATATAGTGGATTCAGCTCCCGAATATTTCGACTATGCGGATGAGATGTATTATGCCGAACGCAGGAACTATTCATCCGCTCAATGGGAAGACCTTGTATATGGCCAGCTTGCGCAGGGCCTTCCGCTGATTTATTCCGGACGTGATGGCAACTGGAGCAACTCAGCCGGCCACTGCTTTATATGCGACGGCTATGACGGCGACGGCTACTACCATTTCAACTGGGGCTGGGGAGGTTATTGCGACGGATGGTTTCTTCTTTCAGCTCTCGTGCCGGAAGGTGTAGGTATCGGTGGGGCTGCCGGAGGATATGACTACAGCCAGAGCCTTATCGTAAACTTCCATCCTTCATCTACTACTATCGTGCCTTCCAACGGCTATGTGAGCAGGAGTATGAGATATTCCAGCTACGACAAGACGGTATATGCTGATGTCACTCCCGAACGCCAGTCGCTTGCTCCCTCTGAACTGAATTTCGGTCTTGAATTCCTTTCCGAAGGCCGCAGCGTGCTGGTAGTGGATCTCGGAAGCACATCACAGGATTACAGGGGTGAGTATTCGCCTCAATATAAGCTTCAATACGATGTCCTTAACGGAATGGGACTTGAAGATGGCACCTATGATATACGTTTTGTCTATAAGGAAGCCGGCGAATGGAAGATGCTTATGTGGGGCTACAACCATACCAAATCGCTTACCATTGACTTAAATCCCGAGGATATCGCCATTTCCGAAACCGAGAGGATTTCCCCGGTAGTGATTTCCGATGTTGACTTCAACGGACGTGGAATCATAATCAAGAATTGCGCTAATGAACTGACATTTACTGCGACCAATACCAGCGACGAGGCTATCCATTGGATGTCGTGGCAGCATCTTGTCAGGGTAGGGGAGACCGTTCCCGGTCAGGAGGTGTATACTGCAAATCTGGATCTTCTTCCAGGTGAGAGCCGGAAGATATCATTGACTATCCCGGCAAACTCGATCCGCAATTACGGTTCGGATACGGAATACTATTTCATGTTCAGAGGCGGTGAAGAGGGTGGCAATATTATATATGCCAATCAGGATGTGACCTACCGCGTTGTGGATCCCGCCACCGACGGAATTTCCGACGGCATTTTCAACTATCTTGAGGTGGGCGACGGTGCCCTGCTTATGACGGGTCTGGCTTCAGGGGTAAGCAAGTTGTCGGGAGATGTAATTCTCCCGGATCAAGCAGAGATTAACGGAACTCAATATCAGATTTCCTCAATGGTCGGACAGCTGCCGGATCTGCTTGATGTCCAGAAGGTGACCTCTCTTGATATCCGCACCCCGATCAAGGAAATTCCCGCTGAAACTTTTGAATATTGCCAGAACCTCAAGTCGATATCGTTTCCCTCGACACTTGAGAAGATCGGTGATTATGCGTTCCTATATTGCCAGAACATGGCCGTTGAGCTAAAACTGCCCGAATCATTGACCTACATCGGCAACGGAGCATTCTGGAGATGCGATGCATTGTCGGGCTCTCTCGTATTCCCGTCATCAGTGAAATATATAGGAGGTGGCGCTTTCTTCAACTGCTATCGTCTTAACGGTACGGTTACGTTGCCTTCAGGCCTGACAAGGATTGAAAACAGCACATTCGCTTACTGTTATTATCTCAATGGTCCGCTTGAGATCCCTTCTTCAGTCACTTATATTGGTGCTGAGGCATTCGCTCAATGCATGTATTTTACAGGATCTCTTGTCATTCCTTCAGGCGTGACATCGATAGGTGAGTATGCCTTCGCAGAGTGTGAGGGTATCACCGACGTGACCATGCTCCCCGATAACGTTCCCTCGATTGGCGAGGATGCTTTCGTGGTCAGCGACAAGACGGTTGCGCCTAAGAAATTCTACGTGGCTGCCGGCGCTGGCGCTCCCTATCGCGAGGCTCTCAGCGGCTATTCCGATGATGTATATGAGTTAGGCGACGCCAACCTCAGTAAGTCCCTTACAGTGGCTGATGCCGTAGCTGTCGTCAACGAGATTATCGGCGCTCCCAACGAAACGTTCGATATCAAATGCGGCGACATCAACCGCGACGGACGCATCTCTATTTCAGACGCCACGACTGTAGTAAGCTGCGTGCTGAAATACAATCCCGGCGGTATCGCTGAAAGTTCCGTTGTCAAAGTCAGCTCTCCCGCCGCGGGCCGCATTATTGCCGATAGCTCCAATGCCGATGAGGTGGCGCTCCGTCTTGACGGAGTGGACGATGTCGTAGCCATCCAGGCAGATGTGTTCCTTGACGGCAGTCTTGACCTCGATGACATAAGGCTTGCCGATTCTCTGAAGGATACACATACTCTTCAGGTGGCAAGACTGGCTGACGGCAGCGTGAGGATGATAGTGTTCTCGCTGAGCAACGCTCAGATAGCCCTTAATGGAGCCCCTGTGGCATATATAGGTGTTGAAGACGACATCGATGCGTCCGCCGGACTGCAGCTTGCGAATATAGTCGCTGTTTCAGCTGATGCTTCCGAAAGATTCATTAAATTTGACAATGCCGCCGGCGCAGGACTCGCTTGCGATGAACTTGCGGCTGAAAAGGCGCAAGTCTCTATCGCGGGTGGAATGCTGTCAGTCTCGAATGCGGCAGGCGCACTCGTGAAGGTCTATGATCTCTCCGGACGCCTGATCATGAGCTTCCGCCCTGACTCCGACGCCGCAATGATTCAGCTCGACAAGGGAGTGTATATGATATCCGTCAATGACAGGGAGGCTGTCAAGATAATACTTTAAAAACCATTCAACATTATTGTTATGCATACTTTGGTTTCGCGTTTAGTAAGTGTTCTGTGTCTCCTGATCCTGACATCGGGAGCCTCAGCAGCCAATACTCTGGAAGTCTCTTCTGTCAGGATCACCGTAGGCGATGAACTGGATATCCCCGTTAAGTATCAGGCGGATGAGGATTTTGTAGGATTCCAGACGGAAGTGACTTTGCCCGATGGCCTCGTCTTTTCAGCCCCCAATGCCTATGTGGCTGCCGAGAACGCCGGATCACCGACGGTGAACTCCAATCTTGTAGGGAGCGTCCTCAAGGTGGCCGGGTTCACGACCGGCGATCCCTATCCTGCTTCAGGCGTGCTTTTCTACCTTAAGGTGAAGGCCTCCGACAGTTTTGTGGGAGGAAACATACTGATCTCAAATACTCTATTCTCCAATAAGGAGCATAAGGAGGTGGCGTTTCCTGATGTCACGGTTCAGGCTTCAAGCGATCTTCCTGATGTGGAGAGCGTGACGTTGTCAGCTTCATCGCTGGAACTCAAGGTGGGACAGAGCCAGACACTGACTGCTACGGTCGCGCCGTCAGCCGTGGCCGATATGCCTGTCTCCTGGACATCATCTGATTCTCAGGTAGTGACTGTCGAGGGGGGAGTCGTGACTGCCGTTTCCATCGGCTCCGCAACTGTCACGGCGTCGTGCGGCGGTCAATCCGCTACTTGTACGGTTTCTGTAGTTCGTACCCCCGTAGAGTCGATTTCTCTTTCTGCAACGAGCTGGGAAGGACTTGTAGGGGATTCCTTCAAACTGACGGCTACCGTGCTTCCTGCCGACGCCACCGATCCGGCCGTAGCATGGAGCAGCAGCGATGCGACAGTGGCAAAGGTGGAGAGCGACGGCACTGTTACGGCTCTCGCTATTGGTTCGGCTGTCATCACTGCCACAAGTGACGGCAAGTCCGCTACCTGTCAGGTGAACGTGGTCCGTCCTTACGTGCGGTCCATCTCCCTTTCGCAGGAGAAATGGGAAGGCCACGCAGGAGATTCCTTCAAGCTCACCGCAACCATTCTCCCGGAGGATGCCGCGGACGCTACCGTTACCTGGAGCAGCAGCGCTGCTGGTGTCGCTACTGTAGGCACAGACGGCACAGTTACGGCTGTAGCGGTAGGGTCGGCAGTGATAACCGCATCCTGCGGCAATGTCTCCGCATCCTGTCAGGTGACTGTCCTTCCTTACATGGTGGAGACTATCTCTCTTTCACTTGATAAGTGGGAAGCCAAGGTAGGCGAGAGCGTGAAACTTTCCGCTACTGTCCTTCCGGAGAATGCTACTGATAAGGGCGTTGTCTGGAGCTCGGCCTCCGACGCTGTCGCCAAGGTGGATCAGGAAGGCTACGTGACTGCTGTAGCCATAGGCGAGACCGTCATCACCGCGACGGCTGCCGACGGCTCAGGCGTGAAGGCCGAGTGTAAGGTCACTATCGTTAAGACTCCGGTAGAGAAGATCGAACTGTCAGCTTCCGAATGGTCGGGCAAGGTCGGCGAGACCGTTAAGCTCAAGGCCGCAGTATCGCCCGACAATGCAACCGATAAGGGCGTTGTCTGGAGCTCGGCCTCCGACGATGTCGCCAAGGTGGATCAGGAAGGCAACGTGACTGCTGTAGCCATAGGCGAGACCGTCATCACCGCGACGGCTGCCGACGGCTCAGGCGTGAAGGCCGAGTGCAAGGTCACAATCGTCAAGACTCCGGTCGAGAAGATCGAACTTTCCTCTTCGGAATGGTCAGGTCATGTAGGTGATTCCTTCACCCTTTCGGCAAAGGTGCTTCCGGAGGATGCTTCCGACAAGACCCTGAGCTGGAGCAGCAGCGACGTGGCTGTTGCATCGGTTTCTGCCGATGGTGTGGTGAGCGCCCTGGCCATAGGCGAGGCTGTCATTACTGTATCCTCTTCGGAGGGAGTGTCGGCCTCATGCGCGGTGAAGGTGACTCCGATCCTCGTAGAGTCCATCTCTCTGAATCCTGAAAGCTGGAGCGGTGTGGAAGGCGAGACGTTTGAGATTACCGTAACGATACTGCCGGAAAACGCTACCGATAAGGCTGTCGTATGGTCTTCGAGCGATGAGGATGTTGCGAAAGTAAGCGACGCTGGCGTTGTCACCGTGCTTAAGGAAGGCCAGTGTGTCATCACCGCCACTGCGGCGGATGGTTCGGGCCTGACAGCAGACTGCTCCGTCAACAGTGTCTCTGGAGTGGAGGCGATAATGGGGGCCGAGTGTGCGGCTTTCGATGTATATTCCAAGGACGGAATCCTCCTGCGCAGGGGCGCCGACAGGGAATATCTCCGCTCCCTGACTCCCGACGTCTATATCATCCGGAATAAGGCTGTGGCCGTAAAGGTCAATCTTAGATAAGCGGGATAGACGGTGCCCCCGGTGCCTATATCCAAAAATATTAAGTATGTAACCCGCCGTCCTTGACAGGTCGGCGGGTTTTTATTTGCGAGATTGGATAAGAATTGTTAAATTTGCGCTATGAAGAAAATGAAGACTTTCGCATATAGAATATTGGCCATTATGGGTTGCATGATGGCTTTGATGCTCGGAGGATGCGCGAAAAACGAATTCAAGGTTGATTTCGAGTTTCCCAAGGATCATGTAGGCAACTACATGATGACCTACTATGCCTGGGACTCGCACGGCGGACGATGGATAGAGCACACTGTCTCGATTCAGGAGGGCAAGGCTTCTGTAGACGGCGTCACGCGCCTTCCGACATTGGTCTACGTCAGCGATGCATCCCGCCCGGGCAACTCTATGGTGATATATGCTGAGAGGGGCGATAAGATCAAGGTCTCCGGCGATGGAAAGGATATGGCGGAGTGGACAGTCACCGGTAACAAGCTTTCTGAGCGTTGGAGCGAATGGCGCAAGACTGCCTATGCGAAGAAAGACGACCGCAAGGCCTTCGAGAAGAGCATAGAGGAGTATGTAGTTAAGAATCCGAAGGATGAACTGTCGGCGATTTTGCTGCTGACTGAGTGGAACCGCCGTGAGAATCCGGAGGGATTCGTGAGACTGTGGAATAAGACAGACAAAGGGGCTCGCGGACAGAGGCTGATCGATATGTGCGGTGTGACCGACCTCCTCGGAGTGCAGTTCATCACTAATGCCGACGGAAACCTTGAATATGTGAAGGACACCAAGATGAGGAAACTCCCGCTCCGCACCCGCGACCGGGGGCTTGATACTCTGGTTTTCGATCGCCCGGCAATCCTATATTTCTACGGTGAGAATAGTGCCGCCAGACGTGAGGCGGCCGATTCCCTCAAGATTATGATGCGTGCCTATCCCGACTCATCAAAGAGCGTGATGGCTGATATATATATGGATTCAGACAGCATTACATGGGTAAATGCCATACGTAGGGATTCGCTGAAGACAATGGTTCGAGCATGGCAGCCCCGAGGCATGGCCGAGCCTTCGATGGCGAGGTTGGGCGTGACGCGTCTTCCATGGTTTGTGGTGAAGGACAAGAATGCGCACGAAGCATATGCCGGAGGAGATCTTGCCGAGGCTCTCGCGGCTTTCCGTAAACTGATGGGTAAACCTGACCCCAAGGCGGCAAAGGCCGAGAAGGATAAAACCGGATCGGAGGCAGCTCCGGAGTCCGAGTCACAGCCCAAGGCCTCACATCGGCAGAAGGCTCGTCCCGATGCCTCGCCGGGGAAATTGCCTAAGCCGGGATCTAACGGCAGACCTATCCTTCAACCAAAGAAGAACTCAAAATAGCGATAGACATGCTGACTAAAGTGTTTTCAGCCGCGATTTCCGGTATTGACGCGTTTGTGGTGACGATAGAGACGGTAGTGCAGAAAGGTATCGGATTCAGTATCGTGGGTCTTCCCGATGCCGCCGTGAAGGAGGCTTACACTCGAATCACGACGGCGCTCCAGCACAGCGGAATCGGATTCCCTCATAAGAATACTGTGATCAATCTCTCTCCGGCCGACGTGAAGAAGGAAGGCGCAGCATTCGACCTCCCGATGGCTATCGGTGTGCTCGCGTCCAACGACAAGGTGCCCAAGGACAATCTTTCCGATTATATGATAATGGGGGAACTCTCTCTCGATGGGTCGGTGCTTCCTGTCAAGGGGGCTCTCCCGATGGCGATCAAGGCGCGCGAGATGGGTTTCAAGCGTCTGATAGTGCCTGAAGCGAATGTGACGGAGGCGGCAGTCGTCAACAGGGTAGAGGTGTTCGGGGTTAAGGATCTTGCTGAGGCCGTAGGTGTGATTGCAGGCACGGCGGAGATACAGCCTACTGTCATTAATACCCGCGAGATATTTGCGGCCGAGGCAGAAAACTATGATTTCGACTTTTCGGAGGTAAAGGGACAGGAAAGCGTGAAACGCGCCTTCGAAGTGGCTTGTGCGGGAGGTCACAACATACTGATGGTTGGTCCTCCGGGAGCCGGCAAGTCAATGATGGCGAAGCGTCTCCCCTCAATACTTCCCCCGCTGAGTCTCGCGGAGGCTCTTGAGACTACGAAGATCCATTCCGTCGCCGGCAAACTGCATCGAGGCTCGATGCTGATGACCAAACGTCCCTTCCGCACACCGCATCATACCGTCTCTCCCGTCGCGCTCGTCGGCGGAGGCACCAATCCTATGCCGGGCGAGATTTCTCTCGCCCACAACGGCGTCCTTTTCTTAGACGAGTTTCCGGAGTTCAGTCGCACAGTATTGGAAGTGCTCCGCCAGCCGATTGAAGACCGCACGATTACGGTCTCCCGTGCTAAATATACAGTAGACTATCCCGCATCCTTCATGCTGGTGGCTTCGATGAATCCGTGTCCGTGCGGCTATTACGGTCATCCCACTAAGAAATGCACATGCCAGGCGGGAGCTGTGGCCAAGTATATGAACCGCATCAGCGGTCCGCTCCTTGACCGTATCGACATCCAGTGCGAGATAGAGCCTGTTGCTTTCGACGATATGGCCAACAGGACTCCTGCTGAGTCGAGCGCGTCGATTCGTGAGCGCGTGATAAAGGCCCGCACTATACAGAATCTCCGTTTCAAGGCAGAGAAGGGCATCTACTGCAATGCCCAGATGAATTCCCGGCTCCTGCATCAGTATGCCTGGCCTGACGAGCAGGGGCTCGCCAAGCTCAAGGACCGCATGACGAAGCTGAATATGTCGGCCCGAGCCTTCGACCGCATACTCCGCGTAGCCCGCACCATCGCCGATCTCGAATATGCCGCCACAATGACGGCCGAAGAAGCCGTCACCGCCCCAGTCCTAAGCCGCCACATAGCCGAAGCCATCGGCTACCGCGCCCTCGACCGCGCCTCCTACGGGCAGATCTTCTGAAGACGATGCTGCGCGCACTAAAGTTTGCGCCTTTGACAAAAATCCGAGCTTCAGAGAGGGTTAGATCCAAAAGCAAATTTTTGTCTTAGGCCTGAGCTTCAGCGAGGGTAATTTAACGAGGGTAATTTAAATAGCTAAATCTCAATGAGCAGAATCTGGACTGGAAATAATCGAGCTTCCTGGCATGACTATACTTCTCGATGTATATATCATTTAACCTTGATGAAACATCCTGAAGCCCCGGCATTCGGCATGCTTGCCGGTGATTGCCATTTGCCTATAGGCTCTTTGGGAAGTTCATATATCCGTGCGTCAGAGATTGGGAGTGTTATCAAGCAAAGTCTTCGCCATATATCCGATATTCATCCTGCATTGCGCCTTTTCCAATATGCCCTCATGCCTGATCATCTGCATCTTATTTTATCGGTGGAATATGTGCTGGATGAGACTGTAGGACGAAAACTAGGGGCTTTCAAGGTTGATGTGAATCAACGAGTTGGAATAGATCACGTCTTTGATAGAGGATTCAATGATCAGATATTGACAAAATCACGAAAACTCGATATAATTTACAATTACATCCGGTCCAATCCCTACCGGCTCGCAATCCGCCATGCCTATCCCGATTTCTTCACAAGATGCAATAACTTGACGATTGGCGATATTCCTTGCCAAGCTTACGGCAACATCCACCTTCTTGAGAATCCTTTCAAAGATCAAGTGATTGTTCACAGAGCCGATAATGATCAGACTTTCCTCGCAAATAAAGACCGCTGGCTACATACTGCCGCGAATGGTGGAGTTTTGGTCTCCCCGTTTATAAGCCAAAGAGAAAAACTCATTAGGAAAGAAGCTGAATCATCAGGAGGAAGATTTATCCTCATTGCCAATCGCCCATTCCGAGAAAGGGAAAAGCCATCCGGCAAAGACTTCGACCTATGCGCTCAAGGGCGCCTGCTGATAATCGTACCCTTAACCGCCCTGCCTCTCGATCGACCCTCCTGCCTCAAAATGAACTCCCTCGCCCTGACGATCGCTTTTGGCCTTTAATCCTTTTCCAGAAGCAAGTTTTTGTCTCAGGTCCCGAGCTTCAGCGAGGCATATGAGCATAGATAGCTCAAATTCCAAATTATTATTGTATCTTTGCAATCAAAGTTATTTCCACGAAAGATTTGATAATCTATAATACTCCTGATGGGCGCACGTCTGTAGCCCTGTATGCCAAGGACAGCAATATCTGGCTTAACCAGTCACAGATAGCGGAACTTTCTGCCACCTCTAAGCAAACTATAAGTCATCATATAGGCAATATATTGTCCGATAATGAATTGGATAAGGATTCAGTTGTCAAATATTATTTGACAACTGCCTCAGATGGTAAGGAGTATAATGTGGAGTATTATTCTTTGCAGATGATTATCGCAATAGGTTATCGAGTGCGTGGCATCAGAGGTACTCAATTCCGCAAATGGGCGACAGATCATCTTTCTGAATATCTCATCAAGGGCTTCACGATGGATGATGAAAGGCTTAAGAATCCGGATGGGCGGGTGGATTATTTTGACGAGCTTCTTCTCCGTATCCGTAACATCCGTGCGTCGGAGAAAAGATTTTATCAGAAGATAAGGGATCTCTTCAAGTTGAGTAGCGACTATGACAAGACCGACAAGGCCACCCAGATGTTTTTTGCGGAGACCCAGAATAAACTTATATATGCGATTAC
>JAIDTS010000240.1 GCA_029060585.1 Muribaculaceae bacterium | reverse complement strand
GTGATACCGATTATCTTGAGGTCGGGCATGCTCTTGAGTATGGATATGGCCTCGTTGCGGTATTTGGCATTGATCGAGGATTCAACAGGCTTTAGAATCCAAACGGAAAGAATCGCTATAGCCCATGAGAAAATGCACACGAGCAGAATCACACCGAGGCTCACCTGCCCGCCGGAATAGTAGAGGAAGGCATCGCTGCCGCCACGACCTATGGTGAGAATCACTGAAAGCGAGACTGCGATAGCCACCACTGCGCAGACACTGTAGATCCTCTTTACACGGGGAGTGTAGACAAGGGGTTTCTTGAATTTCTTACGGAGCATCACGGTAGCCTGAACACAACAGGCAGCCGCAATAATGATGGCATTGACTGCCGGATTGAGCAGAGTTGAGAAAAGGAGAAAAAGCAGTCCGACGTTAACGAGACGGGACGCCGACGATATGTCGCCGGATCGGTTGAGCCATTTCCAATAGCGGTCGATGCGGTAGCTATTCTGCTGCAGCATGTGGATATCATGCCTGAAATTAAGCAGCATGTAGAGTCCGCAGACAACGTAGATTATGATTGAGAAAGCATTCACTGGATTGGAATTTTGGGGTTTGATCTAAAGGATTTAAATATTGAAGAATGAGCTGACTGCAGCCTTGAATCCAAATGGATTGTCGAGGAATGAATAATGGCCGCATCCTGGAAAGGATACGAGACCTGCATCAGGAATGAGCCGCTTCATTGTGATGGCGTCGGCCAGAGGAGTAGCCGTGTCTTCCTCTCCCCAGATGAGAAGGGTAGGAGCCTTGATCGAAGGCATGACGTGCTTGAGGTCTTCGTTGACACACTTACTCATTACTGCACGCATTCTTGGCGATGAGTTACGATAGTCGGCGGAACCCTTCTTTCCTCTCATTTTCTCTACAGCCTCCATTCCCTTCTTTTTCCCGAGAATAAGAATAAGTAGATTCTTGATTGCCTTGAAGGAATAGACCTTACGGTAGTAGTTGAATCCACGTTTAGGCTTGATACCTGCCGCATCTACAAGAAGCACCTTGTCAACATCATTGCGGGAACTCAGAAGAAGGCTTATGCGTCCTCCGAACGAATGACCTACAAGAGAAGGACGCTCGAGGCCGAGGCGCGAGATGAATTTTTCCATCATTGATGTGAAATCTTCCACGCCCCAGACCGATGGCGGTTCGGTGCTTGATCCATGTCCCGGAAGATCCACATTTATCACACGCATCTTTCCCTTGAATATATTCTCTATGGAGGCGACAGTGTCTACGTTACATCCCCAGCCGTGCATTATGATGACGGTCTTGAGGTCTGTCTCACCGGAGTCGCGATAGTGCAGGCTTACGCCGTCTATATCGATAGTCTTTTCCATTATTTAAGGAAGCGTTTTGTAAGGTCGCCGTATTGATCAATTCTTCGGTCGCGGAGGAAAGGCCACCATTGGCGGACGTTTTCAGACCTCCTGAGGTCTATCTCCACCACTTCCTCTGCCGAACGGTCTTCCGGCGCCTCGTAAAGGAATTCTCCCTGCGGGCCGGCCACGAAGCTGGATCCCCAGAAATCGATGCCAGAGGAGACTTCAGACAGGTCTTCCTCATATCCGACACGATTGACGCTCACCACCGGTATACCGTTGGCAACGGCATGACCGCGCTGGACGGTGATCCAAGCGTCGCGCTGGCGCCGCTTCTCATCGTCCGGATCGTCAGGATTCCAACCGATAGCAGTAGGATATATCAGCATGTCCGCTCCATCGAGAGCCATCAGGCGCGCTGCTTCAGGATACCACTGATCCCAGCATACGAGCACTCCGAGTCGGCCTACTGAAGTTTCGATGGGATGGAATCCGAGATCGCCGGGAGTGAAGTAGAACTTCTCATAGAATCCCGGATCATCGGGGATATGCATCTTACGGTAAGTGCCGGCTACACTGCCGTCTGATTCGAACACTACCGCAGTGTTGTGGTAGAGTCCCGGAGCACGGCGTTCAAAACCACTTGCTACAAGCACCACTCCGTTTTCACGTGCCGCGTTGGAATATATCTCGAAGAATTCACCCGGAAAGGTCTCTGCATAGTCAAAATTCTCCACATTCTCGCACTGGCAGAAATAAAGGGAGTCGTGAAGCTCTGAAAGCACTATTAGCCTTGCGCCTTCCTCTGCGAGCGAACGGATAGCTGTCAGATTACGGGCGCGGTTTTTCGAAACGTCCTCCGTAAAAGAGTGCTGTACGATACCGACTTTAAGAATATTTGAGTTCATTGGTTATCGGTTGTCTGTATTTTCAAGTTGCTTAATATTGATGATTCCAGCAGGAATCTGCATAGTGGCGCAGTGAAGGGATCCATGCTGACGTAAAAGAGTGCGGCAGTCAACTCCCACCACCTTATAACCGGGATATGCTATCTGAATAGTTCGCATCGCAAGTTCGTCCTTATCCGGCTGCGCGTATGTAGGCATGAATATGACCCCGTTTGCCACAAGATAATTTGCGTAAGTGGCCGGGAGACGACTCCCATCTTCGTCCAGAACGGGGTCGGGTAGTGGCAGCTCCACGAGATTGTATGGATTTCCCTCAGCCGTGCGGAAGAGTGTGAGCTGGGCGCGCATGGCGAGAAGAGACTCGAACTGAGGGTCGTCGAAGTTTCTGGTTCCGGTAAAGACTATAGTGTCGTCAGGCGCGAGACGCGCGAGGGTGTCTATGTGCGAATCCGTATCGTCTCCTTCAAGTGCTCCGTGATCGAGCCAGAGCACATGGTCTGCCCCAAGCCTGTCGAGGAGCTCTCGGTTTAGTTCAGCCTTTGTCTTTCCTCCGTTGCGGTTCGGACTCTGAAGGCATCTTGAGGTAGTCATTACGGTTCCGAGACCGTCGGACTCTACCGATCCTCCCTCGAGCACGAAGTCGCGCTCGTTGCGGTAGGCGAGCGATGAAATAAAACCCTTCTCATTTAGATGAAGGTTGACAAGATTGTCCTTGTCTGAGGCGAATTTCAGTCCCCAGCCGTTGAATCCAAAGTCAAGAGCACGCAGACGCTCGTTTCTCATCACGGATATCATTCCGTAATCCCGAGTCCAAGTGTCGTTGAATGGAGCCTCTAAGTAAAAAATGAAGTCACCGTTACAGTCTTTCATTATCTCTTTTGCCTTCGCTTCGTCGCGACAAAGAAGAATCACCTTTATTCCCTCACCTGATATTGCCTCAACGAGCCTTCGGTATTGATCCGTAGCTTCCGGGAGGATGTAGGCCCAGTCGGTGTCTTCATTCGGAAGAGCGAGAAGTACATATTCTATCGGTTCCCACTCCGGTATGAATCTTATATCTGGCATTTCTTTTGAGTTTACTTATCCTGATAGTTTTTATTGTGCAAAAATAATAAAAATTATCCGAGTTATACCCTTATTCTGCGCATTTTTTATTAAATTTGTGGAATAAACGAAAAGCATTACATGGAAAAGCATAATACCGCGGAGGAATTCGCAAGCGCCAAGGCAGAATGCCGGAGCCTTTTTGAGAAAAAACTTATGGACTATGGCACGTCATGGCGCATAATGCGACCGATGAGCCTGACGGACCAGATAATGATAAAGGCGATGCGTATTCGCAGTATCGAAGACAAGGGGATAGCCTTCGTAGACGAAGGCATCAGACCTGAATTCATAGGAATAGTCAACTACTGCGTCATGGCCCTTATCCAGCTTGAGCTGGGCCCGGGTGAGAACCTCGATGGCCAGACATGCATGCGCCTCTACGACGAGAAGCTGAATGCCGCAACCCGCTTGATGGAGAACAAGAACCATGACTACGACGAGGCCTGGAGGCATATGCGTGTCAGCAGCTTCACTGATATTATACTCCAGAAACTCATGCGCACCAAGGAGATCGAGGGCCACGACGGCAAGACCATAGTGAGCGAGGGAATCGATGCCAACTATATGGACATGATCAACTACGCGCTCTTCGCCCTGATTAAAACTTCCCCTGAGTATAATGCATGATTGGAGGCGAAGTGGCGAGATAAAATCAAAGAAAATGAAAAATCCGGAAGAAAAGCCCAACCGGGATAATTCGCGGAAGACCCCGTTGGGAATAGAGAGGCGTTTTGATCGGTTTGGCGACTGGCTTGACGGTTCCTGGCCCCTCCGGAAGGCCAATCCCCTGCTCAATAAGTATCCGAAAGGACTGCTTGTCCTGACGTGGCTCATGAGAATTGCCGTCGGGAGTGTCTTCATAGTCTCCGGCCTGAGCAAAGGCATAGATCCATGGGGAACGTATTACAAGACTTCCGAATATCTTACGGCGATGCATATCCCGATAGTGGAATGGGGCAATACGGTCCTTGCGCTTGCCTTCCTTCTTTTTTCGGTGGAATTCATCATCGGAGTCTCGCTGCTTTTAGGTTGTTTCAGAAAGGCGGCCCCAATTATGGCCGCGCTCTTCATGCTCGTTATGCTTCCGCTGACGCTATGGATAGCGATTACAGATCCGGTGGCCGACTGCGGATGTTTCGGTGACTTCCTCGTCATATCCAACTGGGCGACGTTCATAAAGAATTGCATTATATCCGGAGCCGTAGTATGGCTGCTGAAATTTAATACCAAAGCGCGCTGTCTCATCGCTCCCTATGCCCAATGGGTAGCTACAGTGGGGATGGGAGCCTACATAGTGGCTGTGGGCTATATAGGCTACTGGCAGCAGCCTACTGTAGATTTCCGTCCGTATCCGATCGGCACGCGGCTGTTCGTGGAAGAAGATGAGCCGGAATATGAGCAGAGATATATGTTCGTATATGAGAAAGATGGGAAAGAAAAGAAATTCAGTGAGGATGACGAGCTTCCGGATGAATCCGACGGATGGCGTTTTGTTAGGCGCGAAGAGCTGGAATTCGTAAAGAATGAGCATTCATCGGCAACCGATGACAATGACGAGGTTGATTTCAGGGTATGGAGCGAGGATGGCGAAGAGGACATCACGGAATCGCTTGGCGGCTATGAAAGGCAGCTGATGCTCCTGGTGCCAGACATCAGCTCACTGTCGATGGCCACAAGCTGGAAAATAAACCGGCTTTTCGACATGTCGCAGAAGGATAATACTGAGTTTTTCGCGGTGGTGGCGGGAAGTCCGGATGCCATTGGCGAATGGCGCGACCTTTCATCAGGTCAGTATCCCATATATACGGCCGAAGATACCTCCATAAAGGAGCTGGCAAGAGGAAATCCGGCGCTCGTCAGCCTTCGCGACGGCAGAATTGTATGGAAATCAGCTCTGAGCGCCCTTCTGCTCGATGATGAAGAGGCTGAAGACGTGGAAATAAGCACATCACCCGTAGGACTGGGAATGACAGGAGAAGAAGCACTCTTCGACCTTACACTGTTGCTGCTCTCGCTTCTCGGGGCATTGATGCTTCTGTCTCTAATCGCGCCTTTCTTTACGCGACGCATCAATGCGAAGAAGGATGAAGAGCAGGATGGTGAAACTCCAAAGTGCTGATCCTCCGTAGGAGAAGAAGGGGAGCGGAATGCCTATGACGGGGCATAGGCCAATGACCATTCCGATGTTAATGCAAAGATGGAATATCAGATAAGACACCACACAATAGGCATAAACCCTTCCGAAGGGAGTACGCTGGCGTTCGGCGATATGGATGATGCGGAGGATAAGCGCGAGGAATGCGAGAAGCACGGCGCTTGAGCCTGCGAATCCCTCTTCTTCACCAATGGTGCAGAATATGAAGTCGGTGTGCTGTTCCGGGACGTATTTGAGTTTAGTCTGCGTACCATTGAGAAATCCCTTGCCTGTCATTCCGCCTGAACCAATGGCTATCTTGGACTGATTGACGTTGTAGCCTACTCCTCGAGGGTCGTCGACTATGCCGAGCGCCACCTTGATTCGCATCTGTTGATGCGGTTCGAGCACATGACCGAAAACGTAATTGACCGAAAACAGGAACATGACCGAGGATGCCGCGAAAATGAGAGTGACCACATATCGTTCTATTTGATGGCGATACATCGCAATAGAGACATATATGAGGGCTGCGACGATTATTCCGATAAAGAACCATGTTCCGGGCACGGGGATTCCGGAAAGCGCGAGAGCAGTCACGATAATGCCGCTTGCAGTGAATCCGATGAGAACGTTGCGGGATGTGATCGGATCCTTGCAATAGAAGAGCAGCATACAGACGAAGACCGCAATAATCATGCAGAAGACCACGAACTCTCCGACGGGAATGCCGAGCAGAAGGGGCTCGACATACTTTACGGCAACTACGAAATATGTTATGGCGCATATTGCAGAGAAGAGCACAAGTCCGCTCATTCCCTCACGGTAGAGCACAAAGAACAGTGAGATGTAGACGAGAGCCGAGCCGGTCTCGTGCTGCAGGAGGATGAGGGCTACAGGAATGAAGATTATGATAAAGGCCCGGAAATAATTGCTTATCTTCTGGTTTAGGTTGAAGTTGTAGGAATTGAATAGTTTCGCGAGCGCGAGCGCAGTGGCGAACTTTCCGAACTCGGCCGGCTGAAGACTGACGGGTCCAAGCACGAGCCATGACCGAGAACCTTTGATGTCGGGAGCCACGAAAATTGTCACCACCATTATCAGGAGAACGCATATATAGACGGGATAGGCATATGTCTCATATATGCGGTAGTCGAAGAGGAGAATGGCACATCCGATTATGATGGAGAGTCCGATCCAAAGGAACTGCTTGCCGGAGAACTCGTCGAAATCAAACATGCTCGCTCGGTCGAAGTCGTAGCTTGCGGCATATATGCTCACTGCTCCGGCTATCACCAGGATCAGATACAGAATGATCGTCGGCCAATCAAGCCATCGGAAGACCGAGGTATTGGCATCAATGTTTTTTGACTCCACTTGTAAGGATCGTATTAGAGTTGAACATTCTTTCTTCGAGATATTTCCTTTCGGGGGCAATGGATCCCTTGAGGTATTTCTCTATTATAAGGCTGCCGATAGGCACACCGTAGGTGGCTCCGAATCCGGCGTTCTCGACATATACGGCTACCGCGATCTTAGGATCGTTCATCGGAGCGAAGCCCATGAAGGCCGAGTGGTCCTTGCCGTGGGGGTTCTGGGCCGTTCCGGTCTTGCCGCAGACTTCGAGTCCGGGTAGGTTGGCAAGGCGGCAAGTGCCTCCGAGCACCGCCATGCGCATACCTTCTGCTATCTGATCGTAGTGCTCCTTCTTTATGGATGGTGTGCGCTTCTCGCGGAATTTCGGATCGATCACCGTGTCGCTTATAGCTTTCACTACATGAGGAGTGATAAACCATCCGCGGTTGGCGATGGTAGAAGCGAGATTGGCAATCTGAAGAGGGGTCGCAAGCACTTCTCCCTGGCCTATCGATACGGAGATGATGGAGTTCGCGCTCCAGTTCTTGCCTCTGAACGAGTTGCTGTAGAAGTCAGGATTCGGAATGAATCCGCGGCTTTCCGACGGCAGGTCGACCCCGAGACGGTAGCCGTAGCCCATCTCCACCATATAGTTTTTCCATTTCTCAAACTGTGCGGACGGCGTGCTACCCCTCTTATCGACGAAATGCTTGAAGCCCCAGCAGAAATAGGCGTTGCAGGAGGTAGCGATGGCTGGTTTGAGGGGGAGAGGCGAACCATGGGCGTGGCATCCTACCCGCAGTCCGTTGACGTAGCCGCGGTAGCAAGGATAAGCAGTGGCCGGCGTGATGGTGCCTTCCTGCAGGAAAATGAGACCTTGGGTTGGTTTGAACGTCGATCCCGGAGGATATGCTCCTTGAAGGGCCCGGTCGTAGAGCGGCTTGTATTTGTCGGCAACGAGCGAGGCATAGTTCTTTCCTCGTCCCGATCCCACGAGGAGTGATGGGTCGTAGGTCGGAGAAGACACCATGCAGAGAATCTCTCCGGTCTGGGGCTCAATAGCCACTATAGCCCCGATCTTTCCCTGCATCAGCTTCTCTCCATATTCCTGAAGGTCCATGTCGATGCTGAGGGTCAGGTCGCGTCCGGCAACGGGTATGACATCGTGGACACCGTCTTCATATTTTCCCTTTATTCTGCCGAGAGCGTCCTTCATCAGGATCTCGACGCCTTTTACTCCGCGGAGGTAGGGCTCATAGCTCTTCTCCACTCCAAGGTCGCCGGTATAGTCGCCACGTCGGTAATAATGGTCGTTTTCAACATCATTCGCATTCACTTCGCGTATGTTGCCAAGAACATTTGCGGCTGCATGGGTCGCGTATTCACGGACATTGCGTTTCTGCACATAGAAGCCGGGAAAAAGATACAGCTTTTCCTGAAGTCGGCCATAGTCTTCCTGCGAGAGGTGAGACATGAGTTTCTGAGGGGTGTAGGCCGAATATCCCGGATTCTTTCTGGGATTCTTCATGTCGGCCCATTTCTGCATCAGTTCTTCCTTCGTCAGGTTGAGCACCTCGCAAAGGCCGATAGTGTCAAACTCATTTCCAAGGTCCTTGGGGATGAGCATAACGTCGTATTCCGGCTGATTAAGCACGACCAGGCGGTCGTTGCGGTCGTAGATAAGTCCTCGCGACGGATAGAGCACCTTTCGGAAGAATGCGTTGGACTCAGCGTTTTCCTTGTAAGTCGCGTCTGCTACCTGCAGATTGAAGAGCCTGATGATGAATATTATTACGATCACGGTGATGAATCCGCCGATCACATATTTTCGTTTTTCTAATGAATAATCCTTAGCCACGTGGAGAAATTATAATTTATAAGCGTATGGATTAGTTTTTATATACCAGAGAGTCTATTGCCAGCAGCACGAGAAAAGTGAAGAGCGTACTTGATCCGGCCTTTATCAGAATATCGGTTATATCCGTGAACTGAATGAATTCCACAAAGAAAGCGAGCAGGCAGTAGATCGCCGACATACTGAAGACGTATTTACTGAAATTGAAGAAACCCATCGTGCCAATCGACGGGATTACGTCGCGGTTCTTGTCGTCATGCTGTTCGTAAGCGAAGAAGACGGGGCGTCTAAGCGATGCGAGCACTGTGCAGCATAATGCGTTGAGTCCGGGTGTGTCGGAGAGCATGTCGACCGACAGTCCGAGCAGGAATCCAAGGGTCAGCCCGAGGTTTGCCGAGAGGCTTATGGGAAGTTTAATCAGGAAATAGATGAATATAAAGCAGACCGCGCTGCTGAAGAGCACTATATGGTTCATCAGCAGAGCCTGGACAAGCACCAGAATCACAAACAGCAGAATGTATGAGAAAAAGCTTTTATTCATTTCATCCGATGATTAATCATTCATAGGATCCAATACGATTGATGGAATCGAGTTCCTGCTTGAGCGCATCCTTTATCACGCGAACTGTGCCGAGGGTCTTGAAGTTGGAGGCGAGACGAATCTTAAGAACGAGAAACGTATCATCTGAAGTCTTCACCTTTCCCATGACTGTGCCGATGTCGATGCCTTCGGGGAATGTAGTCGAGAATCCGCTCGTGACGATGGTGTCACCGATGTGGAACCTTGCATGTCTTGGCACTTCCTCAAGGAATGCCACCGACGGGTCATCGCCTCTCCATGTTAAACTTCCTACATAGGGGGAGTTCTTAACCTTTGCGCTAAAGTGCTGGTTCTGGTTGAGCAGTGAAATCACCCGGGAGGTATTCTTTCCTGTCACGTCGACGATGCCTACCACACCGCTCTGGTCTACAACACCCATTCCCGGTATTACTCCGTCGGAGCTGCCCCGGTCGATGGTGAAGTGGTTGCGCGGATGTCTCGTAGAGTTGTTGATCACCGAGGCTCCTATATAGCCGAAACGCTCGTTTCGCAAATCCACTGTTGAGTCTTGAGCGAGCACCTTATATTGAGCGAGCTGATGCCTGAGATTCAACACCTCATTTTCCAGTCTGGCATTGCTTTCCTGCAGACGCTGGTTGACGGATAGGAGACCGAAATAGTCGGTCACTTCCGACGATGTGCGGTAGATCGCACCTCCGATTGCATTGGCCGACGACATATAGACAGAAAAATGCGCGTCGCTTGACTTTACGAGCAGGATGCATGAAATCAGCACATAGAACGTAAATACGAACCATGTGCTGTATTTTATGATGAAGTTCAGAAGGTTCCTCATCTGATGAGGAAGCGGAATCTGTTGATGTTCTTGAGTGCCACGCCTGTGCCACGGGCTACAGCAGTCAACGGATCGTCCGCTACTTTGAATTCGATGTGGAACTTATCGGTCAGTCTCTTGTCAAGTCCGCGGAGAAGAGCGCCGCCTCCTGCGAGGTATATGCCGTTGCGCACGATATCTGCGTAGAGCTCAGGGGGAGTCTGGTCGAGAGCGGCGAGGATGGCGGTCTCCATCTTGGCGATCGTCTTCTCGATGCTGTGGGCTATCTCCTCATGGGAAACTGCCACTTCCATCGGAAGAGCGGTCATACGGTTAGGTCCGCGTACGATAAATGGTTCGGGAGGATTCTCGAGGTCTGCGAGGGCGCTGCCCACCTCGATTTTGATTCTTTCGGCCATCTGCATTCCGATCTTGAGGTTGTGGACGCGACCCATATGTTCCTGAATGTCGGCTGTTAGGTCGTTGCCGGCCACGCGGATGCTCTTGTTGCTGACGATACCGCCGAGAGATATGACGGCGATCTCTGTGGATCCACCGCCTATGTCGACGATCATGTTGCCTTCCGGTGCCTCCACGTCAAGACCGATGCCGAGTGCGGCCGCCATAGGCTCGTAGATCATGAACACGTCGCGTCCTCCGGCATGTTCGCTTGAGTCGCGCACCGCACGGATCTCCACTTCGGTAGAACCCGAAGGGATGCATACCACCATGCGGAGGCTGGGAGAGAACCAGCGGCGTTTGCTATTGACCATCTTCACGAGTCCACGTATCATCTGCTCGGCTGCGTTGAAGTCGGCGATGACGCCGTCGCGGAGCGGACGTATGGTGCGGATGCCCGGGGGCTCCTTGCCCTCCATCTGATGCGCGTCCTCGCCGACAGCGAGAAGCTTGTCTGTCTTATTGTCGATAGCAACGACAGATGGCTGGTTGACAACAATCTTGTCTTTATGGATGATGATGGAGTTGGCGGTGCCGAGGTCCATCGCAATTTCCTGCGTCAATGAAAAAAGTCCCATATTTCTTTATTCAGTTTATTGGGTGAAACTGTTGAAACTCACATTATTGAAGCCAAGCGCGGAGAGAAGAGAGCGGAGAGTTGACCGAAAATGGCTTTTCAAGTTGCAAAGTTACTTAATTTTTTTCAAATATAATGCAAAACGAAGTATAATTTTTATAAAAATATTTTTGTTTTTTAGCTGTTATAAAAAATCGGCCGTAGAGGAATTCCTCTACGGCCGATGTAGTCAGTGTATGCTCTTGTAATTAGTTGGCGAGTGATAGTGTGTAGTCGATGCTTTCAATCACATAGTCAAGGTCGCTGTCGGATGAATTCATTGCCTTTGCCTTGTCGGTGATAGCTTTCGCTACTTCAAGATAGTTGGTCTTCACGTCGAGGCGTGCTGCACGGTCAGCTTCTGAATTTCCTTCAATGGCGTTCCATTTGTCGGCACCTGTGCGGTAGATTTTCTTTGCAGCGTTCTTGAGCGTCTCGAAGTCAACTCCGTCGAGACTTGAAGCCTTGAGGTAGTCGTTGACAGACTCAGCGTCGTTGCCCATACGATCATATACGAAACCACGGAGACCATAAAGACCTGCATTGTCGGGATTTGATGCGATCAGTTCGCTGACTTTGGCTACAGCCTGGTCGTTCTTGCCGTCGGTCACGAGGAAATTGACGATATTGTTGATAAAAATCGGTTCTTCTATTCCGAATTTCTTGTCGCCTGCCTCTGCCACTTCAAGGATTCTCTCCTTTGCGGTCTGCTCCATTGTTGAGTCGCGCTGAGCGGCATTCTGCCAGCATGCGATCTCATAGATGTAGGCCTGCTTGTCGTCGTAACCTACACCGCGGGCCTTGCGGAAAGCATCGGCGCTCTTGTAGATCTCGTTGCCTGAGTAAGCGGCGAGACCGGCGTTAAAGTACGCTGTGCCTCGGTCTGCGTCGGGAAGCTCAAGCTTCTCACCCTGCATGAATTCCTGTTCTGGCATGTCGGCGTAGATCATAAAGCTTTCATATGCTTCCGGATATACCTTCTGAGCGTTGAAGAAATCGGCACCGGCAATGAAATAATCGTTTGTGTGGCCCTTGAGAGTGTTGACGATGGCCTTCGGGGTCTTCGTGTCGACCTTACCCTTCTCGTTGGGAACTGCTGCAAGGGGAAGAGCCTTCAAATAATTTGCGTAGCCGTTGAGGAGGTTCTGTCCCATCTTGACTTTGTCCACGGCAGCGGGATTGATCATGCTTGTGCCCTGATCCTTGTCGAACGCGTCGAACTCGATCTTGCCTGCGATAAAATATGTCTGAGCGTCGTTGGCTGTCTCGGGATTTTCCATTGCCTGCTGGATGAGAGAACGTGCCTCTTCGATCTTTTCAGGCTTACCTGAAAGCTTCTTTGCAGCTTCCACGTTTGCTTTTTGGGCGCTCACCGAGCCTATAGCTGCGAAGCAGAGCGCGAATGTCATGAGCTTTTTCATTTGGTTGCGTATTTTAGATTATTGATTGTTTTCTTGTTCTGCGGTAATCTCTCTGTCGATCTCTTCTTCCGGATCGGAGTCGACCACGCATACCGAAGCGATGCGGTCGCCTCGCTTGGTGAGGTCGATAAGTTTCACGCCCTGAGTATTTCTGCCCTGAAGGCGGAGGGTGTCTACAGGGAGACGGAGAGTGATGCCGCTCTGGTTGATGATCATTAGATCATTGGCGTCAGTGACCTTCTTGATAGCGACAAGATCTCCGGTCTTGTCGGTGACATTAAGTGTCTTTACGCCTTTACCACCGCGATGCATGCTGACGGGATAGTCATCAAGATCGGTCCGCTTGCCGAAGCCATTCTCTGAAACGACGAGAATACTGTGCTCGTTGTCGTCTGTCTTGGCGGTCACCATACCTACCACCTCGTCGCCCTCACCGCGAAGCGTCATGCCGCGTACGCCCGTCGATACGCGTCCCATCTCACGGAGTTCAGACTCGCTGAAGCGTGTAGCGTACCCGGCCTTGCTTGCGAGGATCACCTGAGTGTCGCCGTCGGTCAGCTCTACCTGGAGCAGGGAGTCGTCTTCGCGTATGATAATCGCGTTGACACCGTTGGAGCGGGGGCGGCTATATGCCTCAAGGGGAGTCTTCTTGACTACGCCGTTGCGGGTAGCAAAGAGGAGATTGTGCTTCTTTACGAATTCCTCATCATTGAGGTTTTTAATGCAGATGAATGCGTTGACGGCATCGTCAGCATCGATATTGAGAAGGTTCTGGATTGCCCGACCTTTCGAGTTTTTGGCGAATTCAGGAATTTCATACACCTTGAGCCAATAGCAACGCCCCTTGTTGGTGAAGAAGAGCATCGAGTTGTGGTTGGTAGCAGGATATATATGCTCGATAAAGTCCTGGTCGCGCGTACTGCTTCCTTTCGCTCCTACGCCTCCGCGGTTTTGAGCGCGGAATTCAGTCAGAGGGGTGCGTTTGATATATCCGAGATGGGAGATGGTAATGATCATCTCGTCGTCGGGATAGAAATCCTCTGCATTTAGGTCGGGAGAGTACTTGCTTATCTTAGTGCGACGTTCGTCGCCGTATTTGTCGCGGATCTCGATTAGCTCCTGTTTCATTACGTCGCGGCAGACCGCATCGTCGGTGAGGATCTGATTGTAGAAGTTGATCTGCTTCATCAGCTCGTCGTATTCCGCATGCAGTTTGTCAAGTTCCAGTCCGGTGAGCTGGCGGAGTCGCATCTCGACGATGGCACGGGTCTGTACGTCGTCGAGCTCGAACTTCTGGCTGAGTTGCTCGCGTGCCTCCTCTGTTGTGCGGGAATTGCGGATAATCTTGATCACCTCGTCGATGTTGTCGCAGGCGATCATAAGACCCTTGAGGATATGGGCGCGTTCCTCTGCCTTGCGTAGCAGATATTTCGTACGGCGGATCACCACCTCATGGCGGTGTGCCACAAAATACTGCAGGATTTCCTTCAGGTTGAGTGTACGGGGACGTCCGTTGACGAGTGCAACGTTGTTGACGCTGAAGCTCGTCTGAAGCTGGGTCATCTTATACAGCTTGTTGAGCACCACGCGGGCGTTTGCATCACGCTTGATGTCGATGGCGATATGAATTTTGCCGCGTGCCGAGGTATCGGTGATGTCGGCGATTCCGTCGATCTTCTTCTCCTCGACGAGGTCTGCGATGCTCGTTACAATATCCTTCTTGAGGACGCCGTATGGGATCTCGCTGATGACTATCTGGTCGTGAGTTCCGTTAGACTCTATCTCAGCCTTTGCGCGAAGTATGATTCGTCCGTGGCCGGTCTCATATGCGTCGCGAACGCCCTGGAGTCCGAAAATCTCGCCTCCTGTAGGGAAGTCAGGAGCGGTCACATGTTGCATAAGTCCATCGATGGAGATCTCCGGGTCGTCGATCAGGGCGAGGGATGCGTTGAGAGCTTCCGTAAGGTTGTGGGGTGGCATGTTTGTAGCCATTCCCACGGCGATACCGGCTGCACCATTGACGAGGAGGTTGGGGATACGAGCCGGCAGAACAGTCGGTTCCTTCGTCGTGTTGTCGAAGTTCGGGACGAAGTCTACTGTGTCTGAGTCAAGGTCGCGGAGCATTTCCTCACCCATTCGGGAGAGCTTCACCTCCGTATAACGCATGGCGGCAGGGGAGTCGCCGTCGATAGAACCGAAGTTGCCCTGTCCGAACACGAGTGGATAGCGCAGCGACCATTCCTGGGCGAGGCGCACCATAGTATTGTAGATCGACGAGTCTCCGTGGGGGTGGTAGTGACCCATCACGTCACCCACGATACGGGCCGACTTCTTGGTATCACCTGAAAAATAGTTGCCAACCTCGCCCATGCCGTAAAGGACACGTCGGTGGACGGGTTTGAAACCATCGCGGACATCAGGGAGAGCACGCGACACTATGACCGACATCGAATAGTCGATGTAGGCGCTTTTCATTTCCGATTCGATATTGACCGGAATTATCTTATCTTCGTCAATAGTCATGTCAGTATCTTGCCTAATCTTTTCAACCTACAAAATTAACTAAAAAAACTCAGATATGCAAATAAAATTCAACTTTCGTGGGCGAAAGTTGAGGGTTAAGGGGTTAAGTGGTTAAGTGGTTAAGGGGTTAGTAGATTAGGGGATTACAGGGTTGGGGGTAGGGGGCATATAAAGAAAGGTTGCCGTTTGGGCA
>JAIDTS010000024.1 GCA_029060585.1 Muribaculaceae bacterium | reverse complement strand
AGCATGGAGAGGAAATAGACCATGCCGTCATAGTAGCGGTATTTGCCTGTCGGAGGTTCTGTGTTCCAGAGAC
This sequence comes from Muribaculaceae bacterium, assembly GCA_029060585.1. The sequence continues at coordinate 43,630 of JAIDTS010000024.1, read as the reverse complement.
GCTCCAGATATTCCTTTGCCAACGCCCGATCTTCGGGATTATCGGATTTTGCGAGCGCGAGCGCTCCTACGGCGTTGGAGCCGGCCATGCCGCATGTATATTCTTCGAAAGGATTCGACCCGTCAAGCGGGAAGCGGGCATGGGTATAGCCGTCGCGCTTGAATGTTCGCAACATCTTCCCTATCACTTCGCTCTGTCGGCAAGTATCCTTTCCCGTCAGGTAAGCGTCCATTCCGATATTCATAGCGCAGCGGATGGCGTCATACATATAGATCGACGTGTCATACCCTGCACGGGGCCACGCATAAGCCGTACCGTCGTAGTTGCTGTAGTCCGGATGAAGACCGGTTTCAGGATGAGAGCTTACTATAAGATGCTGGCGTGCCGCCTGTGCCGCTTCCTTCCAATAGTCATTGCGTGAGTCCGCTTTCTCACCCCAATAGTCAAGGAAAGCCGGAAGCATGTAGGAAGGATCGGTAAATACATGCCCCACGCTGTCTGGCACGAATGTTATCAGCTGCGTTTCTTCGTCAAAAAGGTTGTATACTCCTGTCTTATCACCATCCTTACTCATAATTTTGCCAAGAATAGCATTGGCTTCCGCCGTGTAGTCAGGGCGGTTCCACTTCTCACCGGCAAGCAGAAGTGAAGTGACATAATATAGTTCACCGTCTGAGGCGTTGCTGCCTCCGATCTTCGTTCCGTCCGGTGCGCACTGCCAGCAGAAATAGCCGTCCCATGCCGTATCAGGCCCATAGGCCATATGCTCCTTGCTCCAGCGCCATAGACGGTCAAACTCATCCGGTCTGTCAAGCTGCACGCTGATCATCATACCATACGACATACCTTCAGTACGGACATCATTGCTGCCGGTATCAAGGATGAAGCCCTTGTCCCCGTCAAGATAATAGACACTATGCTGATTGTCTTCATCATACACACTAAGGTTGCCGGGAGTGAAGAAATGCTTCCAGACGGCATCCATCTTGGCCTTCGTCTCCTCATCGCTTTTGCCTATAAGGGTATTGAAATAGTTTTCTCCATTGCATATCGACACCGACATCAACGACAATACCGTCAGCACTATTGTAATATTTCTCATGATAATTGAATTATTCTTATAAGACAGTTCAACAAGCCGTGCAAAATTAGCCATAAAAACTGACTTTTGCAAATAATCATTTAGCAGAACTAAGACCCGCGGCGTTTTTCTTCTCCCTGTGAGCACGTCTGAGAGGGGCCGAGACATACCGGGCCACGACATAAGCAAGAACGGCAGTGACCGTAAACACACTGAGGAATGCGGGCAGTTCCCCGATATAGTCCTTGAGCCTGAAATGATGGGCTACCTGCACAAGAGGGAAATGAAAGAGATAAAGCTCATACGAACAGTTCTCAAACATCTCGGCCCATGCCCCCCACCTGCCGATGAAGGCGAGCGCCACCACAGAGCCTGCAAGAGAAAGAGGAAACAGCACGAACCGAAACAAAGCGTGCCATGGGAACCATACAGAACCGATAATCAGCACAGGGACGCACACCGCCGCCAGCCACCATTTATGCCGCTTCACTTTCTCAAGATAGACAAAAAGGAGCACTCCGGAATAGAAGAATGCAAGCTGGCCGCCAAACTGCTTGGCGATAAATCGATAGTTGACATTGCCCGTCTGCTCATAATACCATTCGAACACATATTTGTAAATGACAGAGAAAAGGAATATCAATGAGAATATCTTCCAGAAACTCCATTGGCTCTTGCGGGTCCACCAGACGACGGGAATCACAATGAAATACAGACACCATTCCACCTTCATCGTCCACAGCGAGGCATTGATCACAGTGTATGGATGGTCTGTGAACACGCCGGGAAGGTGAGGTTCTATAAAATTGAGCGAAAGGACATTGGCAACGAGATAACGCAGCCACTGGGAGGAGACAAAATAATCGACCCAGCTGCGGTCGCTGAGGAAGACAAGAAGCAGGGCGCACCCTACTACCGTTATCAGATAAGAGGGCATGATACGCCAGACCCGATTGGAGAGATATGCCCGCCAGCCGGACGACCTGAAATAACTGCCGTAGATCAAAAAACCACTCATCACGAAAAACGCGCACACTCTGTAATAGCCGGATATAGGAAACCAAATATGGCTGTCTGTAGCCAGATTGAAATGCGCTATGAAGATGGCAAGAGCAAGTATATAACGGATCGCTCCGAAGTTATTTCTGAATATTCGTCGTTTATTATCTTTAGAAGGAGAAACCTGCATGTATTTTTCAACTATATATATAAAACGACTTCGTACCTTCTATATTGTATAGAGTGTTTCCTTTACCTAATGAGCTCCACTGCCGGTAAATCTTAAGACATATTTATCATTTCCTCAAGAATATTTCCATAATTCAAGATTTTTAATTAACTTTGTAGCTAAAATTCAATCAAATGCATATGAAACATTCATTTCGCTCATTTCTACTTGGAGCCGCGCTTCTGTTTGCTGCTGCTGCCCCCGCGGCCAGGCAGTTCCAGACGGTTCCCGGCGATCCCCTCGACACAAAAATGTATACCCTTCCCAACGGGCTCAAGGTATTCATGACAGTCAACAAAGACACTCCCCGCATACAGACATATATCGCCGTGCGCGTCGGTGGCAAGAACGATCCGGCGGAGACCACCGGCCTCGCCCATTATTTCGAACATCTGATGTTCAAGGGCACAGAAAAATTCGGCACCAAGGACTACGCGGCCGAAAAACCTATGCTCGACAAAATTGAACAGTTGTTCGAGACCTACCGAAATACGACCGACTCAGCCGCCAGAGCCCGCATCTACCATGAGATCGATTCCGTCAGCTATCAGGCGTCCCTGATAGCCATCCCGAATGAATACGACAAACTCATGGCGGCCATCGGAGCCGATGGCACTAACGCATACACATCTCAGGACGTGACCTGCTACGTCGAGGATATCCCTTCCAACCAAATCGAGAACTGGGCACGCATACAGGCCGACAGGTTCGAGAATCCGGTCATACGAGGATTCCACACGGAACTCGAGACCATCTATGAGGAGAAAAACATGTCTCTGACCAAAGACAACCGAAAGGTATTCGAGAAAATGCTTGCCGCCCTCTATCCAAGCCATCCCTACGGAATGCAGACTGTGCTCGGAACACAGGAACACCTGAAGAACCCCTCGATCACAAATGTCAAGAACTATCACAAGACATGGTATGTACCCAACAACATGGCAATCTGTCTCTCCGGAGACTTCGATCCTGACGAGATGGTGGATGTTATCGAGAAGTATTTCGGTCATCTGAAACCTAATCAGGCACTCCCCGAACTGAATTTCCCGGTCGACAATCCTATCGTATCTCCTATCGAGGTCGAAGTACTCGGAAAGGAATCTGAGTATATCTTCCTTGCATGGCGCACTCCGGCGGTGAGGGATGAGGACATGCCCGCGCTGCAGGTGGCTGTAGAGGCACTCTCCAACGGAAGCACTGGCCTACTCGACGTCGACGTCAATCTTCCGCAGCTGACCCTCGGCACCGGAGCCGGAATGTACGACCTCGCCGACCAGGGCGCTTTTCTCCTCTACGGAGACCCCAAACCGGGCCAGACACTCGACGAGGTGCGTGCGCTCCTAAATGCAGAAGTAGCAAAGCTACGTGCCGGAGAATTCTCCGAGGATCTCATAAAAGCTATAGTGAACAACGAGAAACTGGCCCGGCAACGAGCTCTCGAGAGCAACGAAAGCCGTGCTGACATGTATGTGCAGGCATTCGTCGACGGCCAGGAATGGAGCGAAGTCGTAGATCGCCTGAACAATCTTGACAAGATCACGAAGGAGGACGTTGTGCGCGTTGCCAACAAATACCTCGGACCGGAAAATTATGTAGCCATCTACAAACGTCAAGGCGACGACCCCAACGAACTCAAGATTGCCAAGCCAGCACTTACTCCTATCGCAACCAACCGCGACGCAACAAGCGAATTCCTCACCGAGATACGAAACTTCAACGTAGTGCCTATCGAACCGGTATTCCTCGACTTCAGCAAAGACGTCACCAAACTTACGGCCAATAACGGAGTGGAAGTGCTCTACACGCCCAACAACTCCAACGACATCTTCCAGGTCACCTATATTTTCGACTATGGAACAGACAATGATCCTCTTCTCGAAGCAGCATCAGACTACCTTGAATATATCGGCACTCCAGACATGAGCGCCCAGCAGATAAAAGACAAGCTCTACAGCCTTGCCTGCAGTTTCAGGATCGTGCAGGGACAGAAACGCACATATATAGTGCTCTCCGGACTTAGCGAAAACATGCCTCAAGCCATGGAGCTGATGGAAGATCTTCTGGCAAATGCCGTAGTTGACCAGGAAGCATACAACGCTCTTGTAGACCGCATAGCGCAGAGCGAGGAGAACGCCAAGACCAATCAAGGCACCAATTTCAGCCGTCTTGCCTCTTACATGATGCGCGGAGCCCACAATCCCTCCACCGACGATATCCACTCTTCACAGCTTCGCCAGACAGATCCGCAGAAACTAATCGACTCGCTGCGCGAACTTCTCTCGCTCGAACACCGCATCATCTACTACGGAGGCATGAAGCCGGATGAATTCCTCGCTTCACTCAACACCCATCATGGAAAGGGTATCTCTGAACTGCGTCAGATAAAGACTACCGACAAATATCCATTCCAGACTCCGGAGGAAACTATTATCTTCGTCGCGCCTTATCCAGCAAAGCAGCTATATATGAGCATATTCTCAAACAACGGGGAGAAATACGGGACAGTAAACGAACCACTGCGCCAGCTCTACAACGAATATTTCGGCTCATCCATGAACGCCATCGTCTTCCAGGAGATGCGTGAGAGCCGCTCCCTCGCCTACTCTGCCAGTGCACGCTACGGCGCTCCGGCCTATACCTATCGTCCCTATACCTACACGGCCCAGATAGCCACTCAAAACGACAAGATGGCCGACGCAATCGCAGCGTTTGACGAAATCATCAACGACATGCCCGAAAGCCAGCGTTCTTTCGAGCTCGCAAAAGAAGGACTGGATGCCCGCCTTCGTACCGACCGCATCATAAAGGACGGCATAGCATGGGCATACATCAACGCTCAGGATATGGGAGACGACCATGACACACGCCGCGACGTATTCAAGGCACTCCCTTCATTGACGCTTGAAGACATCGTGAAATTTCAGCAGGAAAACGTCAAGGGACGCACATTCTACTACTGCATTCTTGGCGACATCGAAGACCTCGACATGGACGCGCTCGAAAAGCTCGGCAAGGTAGTGGTGCTTACTCAGGAAGACATCTTCGGATATTGACAACTGCTGCTCTCCAATTTATTTCCAACTTATTTTCGACGCCCCGGATGCCGATGTGCACCCGGGGCGTCGAATGTATACAAGCCCTAAATCACCTGATTTTAAATATAAAATTTCATAATCTCAGTTATTTTTACTAACTTTGCACAAATATCTGCATAATAGATTCTATCTGAACCCGACTTGTCGGATTCGGAAGAGAGATTATGTATACAAAATCAATTTTTGTCACTCAATTCATTCAAAGAATACATTATCCTTCAATACAATATCTCCAATCTAAGTAGATAATCTGTCGAATTACTCCCGGATTTGTCTTCCGAATACTATGTCCATTATCAGGGCTTGTACAAGCGTCACAACCCTATTCTTGCGCAACTCACATATACCTTTCGATGCACTCCGACAATAAAAGACTAGCTAAGAATACAGGATTGCTCTATTTCAGATTGTTGTTACTGACATTCGTCAATCTATATGCGGTCAGAGTTACGCTTGAAGCTTTGGGAGACATCGATTTCGGCCTTTACAACGTTATAGCGAGCGTTGTGACTGCGCTGACCGTTCTGACAGGAGCCATGACTTCCGCCACACAAAGATTTCTGTCTTTTCATCTTGGAAGAAAGGATTATGACAAATACAGCCATATATTCACGATTATGCTTCTGGGCTTCATCGGGCTGGCAATCATTCTTCTGCTGCTTGGCGAGATATTAGGCTATTTTTTCATATATAAATGGCTTACAATTCCTCCCGACAGGCTTACAGTCTCCTATTGGGTCTATCAGGCTTCCCTAATTTCCTTCGCTATCGGATTCATCACCATTCCATATTCCTCTTCGATAGTAGCCAACGAGAAAATGAATGCTTTCGCTCTTTTCAGCATAGTGGAAGGAGTGATGAAGCTCGCAATTGCTTTCACGCTTATTAAATATGCAGGTGACAGACTGATTCTATATGGTGTGCTAACTGCGCTCATAACAGTAGTCATATTCTTCATGACCATGCATTATTGTCATTCCAGATTCAAATTCTGCCGTTATATTTGGAAGTGGGACGGAAACATATTTAGGGAAGTGTCGAAATATACCGGATGGAACCTCTTCGGCTCAATCTCTGGATTGCTGACATCTCAGGGGCAGAATATTCTACTCAACATATTTTTCGGACCCATATTAAATGCTGCCAAAGCCATAGCAGACCGTATTCACCATGTAATAAACGGATTTTCGATCAACTTATACATGGCAGTCAGTCCACAGATCATCAAGGCATACTCGGTCAATGACCTGACGAGAGCAATGAATCTCGTAATGAAGACTTCGAAAATATCTTTTCTTCTGATATTCATCCTCTCTTTTCCCCTTATCTGTAACATAGAAGGAATACTTCAATTGTGGCTCGGGGCTGAATCACAAACTCCGGATATGGCTACCTTCTCACAACTGCTTCTAATCTACTGTATGGTCCTCTCCCTTGAACCACCTATCAGCCGTATCATCCAGGCAACAGGCGATATACGCAACTATCAGCTTTCGACAGGAATCATAACACTCTCATATTTGCCTATCACCGCTCTCATACTCATTAAGGAACGCAACGCTATACTTGTGCTTGTGACACTGATCTGCATAATGACCTTTGCCCAGGTAATAAGAGTTATCATAGCCCATCGCCAGGTGAATCTCATTTATTCCAGATATATAAAGGAGGTGGTCTTTCCGATAGCTAAGGTAACCCTCGTCGGTATTGCTGTGTATTGGGCCATAAAAGAGCACATATCCACCGGCAGTGTCATTCATATTTTATCTTTCACGGTCACATCTGCAATTTTCGGCATTTTCATCGCCGGTGTGCTTGGACTTGACCGAAACGATCGAAATACAATGATGGGATTGATCAAAACAAAATTCAGTCGGGTGAAAAATGCGTAATTGATCATAAATTTTAGAACTTCAATAGATGGATTACCAAAAGAAAGTCCTTTTTGTAGCGAATAATAAAGGTTTCACTAACTTCAATGCTCCCTACATGAATTGGTTCAAGTCTCAGGGGTGGATTGTCGACAATGCCACGCCAGGCAGAATGAGCATCGAAACAGGTTTGGTTGACCATCACTTCGATATAGACATCACTGCCAGTCCGTTTTCACTTAAGAACTTCTCAGCCTACCGGCAACTTAAGCGACTGATCGATGAAGGCAACTATGATATCGTGCATGTTCATACCCCAATGGGTGCTGTCCTGGGTCGTCTCGCATCCATAAAGGCGCAGAAGAAAGGCACAAAAGTGATATATACAGCCCATGGATTTCATTTCTTTAAGGGTGCCCCATTGAAAAACTGGCTAATGTATTATCCTATAGAGAGGCTTCTGGCCAGATTTAACGACTGCCTTGTGACTATCAATGATGAAGACTATGAATTCTCCCGACGCAAGAAACTTTCGAGAGGTGGAATATTTCATATCGACGGAGTTGGAGTCAACATGGATAGATTCGCTCCAGTCGGAGAGAATGAGAGACTTCAACTCAGGGAAAAATACGGGCTTAAAAAAGATGATTTTGTAGCCCTCTTTATCGGACGCCCCACTCATGACAAGAATCACAAGATGCTGCTGAAAGCGCTTCCAGATATCATAAAAGAGGTTCCTAATATCAAAGTATTGTGTGCGGGGGAAGGAGAACTCCGGAAAGAATGCATGAATCTCGCCGCTGAATCCGGTATCAGTCAACACATAGAATTCCTTGGTCCCAGGGCCGATATTCCAGACTTGTGTCGGGTGGCAGACATCCACATTTCCACAAGCCTACGGGAAGGACTTGCAGTAGGCAACATAGAGGCTATGGCCACAGGTTGCGCATTAGTGGTATCCGACATCAGGGGGCATAGGGAAGTATGTAAGGATAGACGCAATGGCTTCCTTTTCCCGCTTGACCGCCCGGATATTCTAATTGATTCCATCATACGCCTGGCACATGACAGAAATCTCCTTTCGAAAATATCAGCAACCAACATAGAAGATGCCAGAATGTTCTCAATAGACAAGGAAGTGGAACGCATGGCGGAAATCTACCGGAAAGTGATGGAGACTGCCGTTGAGAAATAAACACAAATGACATTGTAATGTGGACAATATTCAAGATAGTAAATCTCATCTGGCTGCTGAGCTCTACATATATGTGGATAACTACATACATTCCACTGACGCCAATACTTGTATTGGTAAATATTGCATTGCCGATATGCATGTCCATACTACCTGTTAAGATTGAGTTGACTAAGGCAATAGGCAGAGTGCTGGCTGCAATATTCGGGCTCTCCGTTTGGTCGACATGGTGCGAAGGGCCTGTGATGGGCGTCTTTACATTCATGTGTTATTTCCCGGCCATTTATCTCATTATATTACCCAGAGACTATCAGGCAGACCTCCTGAAATTCATCACAAAATGGTATTCCATAATGCTCGGAATCGGAATGGTGGAATATTTCCTCACATTCGTCATGTCACTTCCTAATATAGGTATGTTCACATACCCGGGCTACCAGCCGTATACCAATTACGGCTTCTACATTCAGACCACATGGGATACGGGATTCGTAAATCGTTATAACGCTTTCTTCCTTGAGCCAGGGCATCAGGCTCTGGTCAGCACATTCCTGCTCGTAGCTAATAAATTCAGATTTAAGGCAAACCGCTATTGCATCGTGCTTGCTCTTGGAGTCGTATTCTCTTTCTCTTTGGCCGGCTATTTACTTGCGGCTGCAGGATTCACCCTGCTGTGGGTAGACAATATCCGTAAACTAATGCTCGTAGCCGGCGTAGGCACCGTCATAGTAGCTGGTGCTCTGACATTGAATGGGGGCGACAACGACCTCAACAACCTTATTATATCTCGACTCGAATATGATGAGCAGAAGGGTATCAAAGGAAACAACAGATTCACAATAGACACAGACCTCACCTATAAGAGAGGTCAGGAATCCGGTGAATCCTGGTTTGGACTTAGAGATCGCACAAATATGAAGATCATTGATGGCGCCGGATTCAAGATTTTCGTCATCAAGTTCGGCTGGATAGGAGTGATTCTGGCGGCACTCTTCTACCTTTCGGTCATACCGGCTGGAGCAGACCGACGATATACTGCAATTTTTCTTACCGTCCTGACTCTTTGCTTCATACAGAGAGCTTATCCTACATGGTACTCATGGATCCTACCTTATGTGCTTGGAATATATCTTCAACGCAAACAGAATCCTGAGTCGGAGTGTAAACATACAGACATTGCGGAAATCGAATCTACGACATGCTGAAAAGTATTTTACTCGGCATAGGGAGCGTGTGCTCATGCTTCAGACCTTTGGTTGCGGCGCTTGAGAAAATCAAGATGATCCTTTATACCGGATACCGCAAGAGAGGATTCCGAAGTTTCGGCGCCTCCTCAAGGATCAGACCAAAATTCAACGTACTCGTAGGCGAGAAATACATAAGCGTTGGCGAAGAATGCTACTTCGGAAAGGATGTTCAGTTGACGGCGACAGACAGTTTCGAAGGTCAGACTTTCTCGCCTTCGATTACAATCGGAAACAATTGTTCAATCCACGACTACGCCCATGTGACTGCCATCAACTGTATACATATAGGCAACAACGTACGTACCGGGAAAAATGTATTAATCACCGACAATGCCCATGGAGCGTCCGATCCGGTCATTCTTGACATGGCGCCAAACCATCGTCCACTCTATTCCAAAGGCCCCGTGATCATTGAAGACAATGTCTGGATAGGAGCGAAATCAAGCATAATGCCCGGTGTCACCATCGGACGCGGAGCTATCATCGGAGCCGGAAGTGTAGTGACAAAAGATATTCCCTCATATGCACTCGCCGCTGGGAATCCTGCAAGGGTAATAAAGATCATGTCTCCGTTGTCAGACATAACAAAATGAAGATACTGTATGTAGCCAGTGGAACTGGCATGAGCGGAGGAGCCACCAAAAGCATTCTCGCCATGCTTCGCGAAGCCGATAAGGCAGGAATCGAATATGAGGTGGTATGCCCCGACGAAGCAGGCCTCTCCAAACATCTTCGAGAATTGGGAAAGACTGTCCACGTGGTTAGCTACCGACATACCTGCCTGCCACTGACTAACGGATGGAAAAACAAGGCCAAGTGGCTTCCTCGTCTCGTACACAACGCGTGGATCAACTATAAGGGGAAGAAAGGAGTCACCGAGGTTGCACGTAGATTCCGCCCCGATATCATCCACGAGAACTCCTCCGCCATTGATGTTGGATATGTGGCGGCCAAGTCTATCGGAGTGCCTGATATCATTCATATCAGGGAATACGGAGACCTTGATTTCAAAATGAAACTCCCAGGCAGAGAGCGACGCCTTGAGGATAAGGATGTCTATACCATATCAATAACCCAGGATATCGCACGCCATCTCAAGCAAGATTCAAATCCAAAGTCAAAACAGATATACAATGGTATCGTTTCGGCCAACCAATTCAGATACACACCTTATAAAAAACCGTATTTCCTTTATGCCGGACGTATCGAGGAGGCCAAAGGGGTCGGAGAGCTTATATGTGCCTTCATAGCATATGCAGGAAGGAGTAAGAATCCATTAAAGCTTCTTCTTGCTGGAGGAACAAATTTTCCTGAATATCAGGAATCCTTACAGCGTAGCATTGATAAAGCCGGCGTCTCCTCCCTCGTAGAATGGCTCGGTGAGCGCAGCGACGTTGATGAGCTCATGTATGAGGCAGCCGCCACAATTATACCTTCAAGATTCGAGGCTCTCGGAAGAGTGATGCCTGAGGCTATGGCTAACGGAAGCATCTGCATAGGGCGTAACACTGGTGGCACAAAGGAGCAGATGGACCGCTATCTTCAATTTTCGGGACGAGACACAGCGTTCAGGTTTGAAACCACGCAACAACTCACCATGCTGATGATGGAGGTAGAATCCGCTATGAGGAAGACATCCTCATTTGAAGCGGGAGGAGGATTCCACAGTATGATAACAGACAGCCAGAAGGCCGTTGAGCATTACTTTTCAGAAGGAAACTTCGGGAAGCAGCTAATCGGATTCTACGACAGGATAATGACTGACTTTAAAGATAAGCAATGATAGATGTAAGCATCATCATCGTCAATTACAATACAGCCGGGATGCTTCGCGACTGTCTTGAAAGCATAAAGCAACAGACATCGGATGTGGATTATGAGGTCATAGTCGTCGATAATGATTCTTCCGATGACTCGGTGAAAATGCTGAGAAAAGATTTCCCTGAGGTAATCCTCATCGAATCAGGCGCGAACATTGGTTTCGGAAGAGCCAACAACTTAGGGATGGCGCACGCAAAAGGGGAATATCTCTTTCTGCTTAATTCCGACACCATCCTTACAAACAATGCCGTGCGGGAGTTTTTCCTAAAGGCTGAATTTCTCAGAGAGAATGGCAGAAAAATTGGCGTGCTGGGCTGTATCCTCAGGAATCGCGATATGTCGACCTGCCACAGCTACGGACGTTTTATTACGCCACGCAGCGAGCTACAAGAAGTGACAGCCAAATACCTTAGATTTCTCAAGGATCAAACCAACCTCCGTCCCGAGCCAGTGAAGGGTGAGAAGAATGTAGACTATGTGACCGGAGCTGACATGTTTCTGCCCCGGCAGGTATTCGAATCTACAGGAGGATTCGATCCGGACTTCTTCATGTATTGTGAGGAGGTCGACTGGCAAAAAAGGATGGAAGAGGCCGGACTCGAGCGCCTTGTCGTAGAGGGTCCGGAGATTATCCACCTCGAAGGGGGAAGCGACAGTTCAAAAGGAAGTATCTGGAGTCCGTCGCGCCTAAGACACCTCTACGAGTCGCGCCGGCTCTACCGTAGAAAGCACTTTTCCCCGGGGACTCTCACAGCATTTAGAATGTTGCATACCCTCCTCGATGCGCCCTCCATCATCCTGACAGCAATAATGTTGAAAAGAAAAGAATATCTCCATCTAATAAATCTGAAATAATTACGTTATAGAAAAGAGTACTATCCTTCCGGATTGAACGATATTCAATATATGATATATTTAGTAGACTTCATCGGAGTGCACTGCGGCATGCATTACTACCTTGACGCCTTCAAGCAGATTCTTGAATCTATAGAGGGGGTTGAGGTCGGCATTGTATCCAATTATTCTGACAATGGCCAACGCCCGGTGCTTCTGAATCAATATAAGGGCCGTAGACTGACTAAGATGACGTCTGCGCTGAGAAATCTACGCAGGCTCAGCCGGTTCATTTCCAGACACAGGGACGATAGATTCATCTATCTGACCTACGGCAACATTCTTGACCCGTATTTCCTAAAGGTTATCTCAAAAGCCCCCCATCACTGCGTCGACATTCATGAGGCGCTCGCGCAGAATGAAGATTCCAATCTCCGGCTACGCGAACGTCTTGCAAACGTATATTCCAACAGGATAAAAAACGTTATCTCACACTCAACTCGCACCGACGACTATCTCATGCAGTTCGGATTCGAAGGAAACAGATATGAAGTGCCTCATTTCAAATACGTTTTCCCCCGCGAATACGATTCAGCATCTATTCCTGCCGAGCTCAGGGATGCCGTAGCTCCAGATAAGATTAATGTACTGTTCTTCGGAAATATAACGAGAGAGAAAGGAATTGACATCCTTCTTGACGCAGTCAACAATCTTTGCGACGAAGATGCCCGCAGGATAAATGTCATTGTAGCGGGGAAGGACATCGACGGAGTCTATAAAAGGGTAAGGATAAAGCCTGACAGGAGCGTCTCGATTTTCTCGCGCCATATATCCGACGACGAGCTACGTTTCTTATACGAAAACGTAGACTATCTCGCCCTCCCATATCGCAAGACATCGCAGAGCGGCATCCTCGAGATGGCTTTCTATTTCAAAAAACCGATCATCGCCTCAGATATACCATATTTCAGGAAAATGCTTACGCAGTTTCCGTCTTTTGGCTATCTAGACGGCAACAGTTCTCGCGACTTCTCTTTCGCGCTCCATGAAATCCTGAAGCGCAATCCCTCAGATTTCTTCAAGGATGAGGACTATGCGAGATATGAGAACAGGAAGGAAGTGGAGGATTTCAAAGACCACTTCAAGGCATGGCTCAATTCTGATAACGACCGGAAATGACTAAGGTTGCGATTATAGGCACACAGGGAGTACCCGCCAATTATGGAGGCTTCGAAAGCCTGGTGGAGAATCTTCTCGGCGACAATTGTCCGGAAGGTGTAGAGTATACCGTCTTCTGTTCCAGCAAGGACATGTCCGAGCGCATGTCGACCTACAAGGGAGCCAAGCTCGAATACGTACCGCTTAAGGCTAACGGAATACAATCCGTCCCCTACGACATAATTTCCATGTGCAAGGTGCTCCGAGGCTACGACGTGATTCTCGTGCTCGGAGTGTCGGGATGCCTTTTCCTACCTATTTTCCATAAACTCAATTCCAAAAAGCTTATCATCAATATCGACGGTATGGAATATAAGCGCAATAAGTGGAATAAGTTTGTCAAGAAAGTGCTCAAGAAGTCGGAGGCGATGGCAGTGAAATATGCCGACGTCATAATCACCGACAATAAGGCGATTCGAGACTATGTGGCAATGGAATACGGCAAAAAATCGAAACTCATAGCTTATGGAGGCGACCATGTAGTGCGCGACCTCCCCGACGGATTCGCCGAAGAAACCCTGCAGAGATACGGCCTTGAAAAAAACAACTATGCGATTGCCGTCTGCCGCATTGAGCCTGAAAACAACTGCGACATGGTGCTTGAGGCATTCTCTCACACAGACAAGAATCTCGTATACATCGGAAACTGGAATCATAACGTGTACTCTCAGGAACTGCGTAAGAAATATTCAGGTATACCCAATATAAAGATGCTCGACGCCATCTACGACCTCGACATCCTATACGCGCTAAGGAGCAACGCAGGTATATACGTACACGGGCATAGCGCCGGAGGTACAAATCCATCGCTCGTAGAGGCTATGTTTTTTGGAATTCCGATTGTATCATTCGATGTAATATTCAACAGGGCCACTACGGCCGACCAGGCCTATTATTTCCATACCACAGAAGAGTTGCTCGACATATTAGACAGGACAGATCTTGATGGAACGCCGATGAAGAAAATCGCTCGCGAGCGATACACATGGAAATCCATTTCAAAACAATACGCGGCGCTTTACCGCTGACGTATCAATAAAAAAGAAGAGCATGAAGGGAATAGTTCTAGCAGGAGGCTCGGGCACACGCCTATATCCGATCACAAAGGGTGTAAGCAAGCAGTTGCTTCCGATATTTGACAAGCCGATGGTCTACTATCCGATATCCACCCTCATGCAGGCTGGTATTCGCGACATCCTGATCATATCTACGCCACAGGATCTTCCGGCATTCCGCCGTCTGCTCGGCGACGGCTCCGATTATGGAGTCCGGTTCTCTTATGCGGAGCAGCCCTCACCCGATGGGCTCGCCCAGGCATTCATTATCGGCAGGGAATTCATCGGCGACGATTCTGTATGCCTTGTGCTTGGCGACAACATCTTCCATGGTCCCGACTTCTCTCATGTACTTAGGAAAGCGGTAAAGGACGCCGAGGAGAATGCTACTGCAACCGTGTTCGGATACTGGGTCAATGATCCAGAAAGATATGGTGTAGCCGAATTCGACTCCAAAGGACGATGCCTCTCTATCGAGGAAAAACCAGACGATCCGAAATCCAACTATGCTGTAGTCGGCTTGTATTTCTATCCCAATAAAGTAGTTGATACGGCCCAGAGCATAAAGCCTTCGGAGCGGGGAGAGCTTGAGATCACCACCGTCAATCAGGAATTCCTTCGAGAGGGGCAGCTGAAAGTGCAGACTCTTCCGCGGGGATTTGCATGGCTTGATACGGGCACCCATGATTCCCTAGCAGAAGCATCCATCTACGTTGAGGTGCTTGAGAAAAGACAGGGACTTAAGATCGCATGTCTCGAAGGCATCGCATACACTCATGGATGGATCTCAAGGAAAAAGCTTATTGAGCTCGCGAGGCCGATGCTAAGGAATCAATACGGGCAGTATCTTATGAAATTAGCAGCTGATGAAAGTAACAGACACTGAAATAGAAGGACTGAAGATTATTGAACCAAGGGTTTTCAACGACGCGAGGGGATATTTTTTCGAATCCTATTCAAAAAGGGTTTTCGACGAGAAGGTGGCGAAAGTGGATTTCGTGCAGGACAACGAGTCATGCTCTTCATATGGAGTCATACGCGGCCTCCACTTCCAGCGTCCCCCGTTCTGCCAGGCCAAACTCGTCAGATGCGTGAAAGGATGTGTTCTTGACGTTGCCGTTGACATCCGGAGAGGATCCCCCACCTACGGACGCCATGTAGCGGTGGAACTTTCCGAAGCCAACCATCTGCAGTTCTTCATCCCCCATGGATTTGCTCACGGATTCTCAGTATTGAGCGACACCGCAATATTTCAGTATAAATGCGACTGTTATTATCATCCAGAGGCCGAGGGAGGAATATCTATAGCCGATTCAGAGTTAGGCATAGACTGGAGGATAGATGCCGCTCAAGCCTTGATTTCTGAAAAAGACCTCAGGCATTGCCTTTTAAATGATTTTGACTCCCCTTTCATCTTTAAAGCCTTATGAACATTCTGATCACCGGTGCCAACGGACAGCTTGGCAACTGCATGCGAATTGCAGCAAAAGACTCCAACGACAAATATATCTTTACCGATGTTGCCGAACTTGACATTACCGATACCGAATCTGTGGCAAAGGCCGTAAAGGACAACGATGTGAAGGTGATCGTCAATTGTGCGGCCTACACGAATGTCGAGAAGGCAGAGAACGATTCTGACTTCGCTGAGATTCTAAACGCAAAGGCCGTCAGGAATCTCGCCGACGCAGTAAAGGCCAATGACGGCACGCTTATACACATCTCGACCGACTATGTATTCGGAGGTTCGACTGGCAACACACCGCGCACTGAGCAGGAACCGGCAAATCCTACGGGGGTATACGGTCTGACCAAGCTCCACGGTGAAGAGCAGATTAAGGAGTCTGGAGTGAAGGCCCTCATATTCCGGACTGCATGGCTATATTCGGAATATGGCAAGAACTTCGTGAAGACCATGCTGAGCCTGACTTCCTCAAAGCCACAGTTGAAGGTTGTCTTCGATCAAGTAGGCACACCTACCTACGCTCAGGATCTGGCGAATGCCATCTTCCACATTATTGACAAAAGGAAAATGGATGGCTACGAGGGTATCTATCATTACTCCAACGAGGGAGTATGCTCATGGTTCGATTTCACCAAGGCTATCGCAGACATCTCCGGACATACAGACTGCGACATCCAGCCTTGTCATAGCGATGAATTCCCTTCTGCTGTCACACGCCCATCTTATTCCGTACTTGACAAGACCAAGGTCAAATCAGTCTTCGGGATTTCAATTCCTTACTGGACCGAATCACTAAGAAAGTGTATTCACAATATTGACTGACACATCCATCCAAGCATATGCACCATGAAAACTTCTGAAACTCCAGCTTCACTTCCGGAAAGGAAAGACATTAGACTTGGGGTAATAGGCCTAGGCTATGTGGGGTTGCCCTTGGCTCGGCTATTCTCTACCAAATATCCTACGATAGGATTCGACATAAGCAAGGCCCGTGTCGATGAACTCAACGCAGGCCATGACTCACGTCTTGAAGTCACCGACCAGCAGCTTGCGCAGGCATTGAATGAAAACGGACTTAAATGCACTTCAAAGATAGAAGACCTCAGAGACTGCAACTTCTATGTCGTAGCTGTTCCAACTCCCGTAGACGACAACAAGCTCCCTGATCTGGGACCACTCATAGACGCCTCGGAACTCATAGGAAAGATAATAGGCCGCGGCGACATCGTTGTGTTCGAATCAACCGTCTACCCCGGCGTTACGGAGGAAGAGTGCATCCCTGTCATCGAGCGGGAGAGCGGTCTGAGATTAAACCACGACTTCTATGGAGGCTATTCGCCGGAAAGAATTAATCCTGGCGACAGGCTTCATACGGTGGAGTGTATCAGGAAAGTGACTTCAGGATCCACACCCGAAGTGGCTGAGCTCATCGACCGGATATACGATTCCGTTCTCGTCAACGGCACTTTCAAGGCATCTTCGATCAAAGTAGCTGAAGCCTCGAAGATAATCGAGAATGCACAGCGTGATGTCAATATAGCGTTTTTCAACGAACTCGCAAGAATTTTCAATGCCTTGGGAATCGACACCTCAGACGTGATCGAAGCTGCTTCCTCAAAATGGAACTTTATTAAGCTCAAGCCCGGACTTGTGGGAGGGCACTGCATCTCAGTAGACCCTTACTATCTGATTCAGAAAGCCAAGAAACATGATATAGTTCCCGACCTCCTCATCTCAGCCCGCAACATCAACGAAAGCATGGGAGCTTACGTCACTGCAAAGACCCTCGACCTCATGAACCTAAAGGGGATAATGATCAAGGACGCGAAAGTGCTCTTGCTCGGAATAACTTTCAAGGAGAACTGTCCGGATGTACGGAATACTAAAGTCATCAGCATTTACAACACACTACGTGAATACACTACTGACATCACAGTTATCGATCATTGGGCCGATGCTCCCCTTGTCGAAAAAGCATTCGGCATCAAGCTATCCAGTGAACCTCTTGAAAACCTTAAGGGGCAGTTCGACGCAGTGATTCTTGCGGTGGCACATTGCCAGTTCTGCAATTTCAATGTAAGAGATCTTCTTAGGGATCCTGAAAAGGGAGTGGTCTACGATGTCAAAAGCATACTTCCGCGGGATATGGTAGACGGTAGATTATAATTAGTAACAAGGGAAATAATAGAATATCATATATGAAGAATATACTCATCACCGGCGGTGCCGGCTTTATCGGGAGCCATGTTGTACGCCTCTTCGTAAACAAATACCCCGACTACCATATTGTAAACCTCGACAAACTCACTTACGCAGGCAACCTCGCCAACCTAAAGGACATCGAGGACCGTCCCAACTATACATTTGTGCGCGCGGATATCGCGGACCTCGACGAGATGCGCCGTATAGTCAGGGAATATGAGATTGATGGAATCATACATCTTGCGGCAGAGAGCCATGTCGACCGTTCCATCAAGGACCCCTTCACTTTCGCACGCACAAATGTCATGGGCACCCTCGCCCTGCTTCAGGCCGCCAAAGAATACTGGGAGTCTCTCCCGGAGAAATACGAGGGAAAACGCTTTTACCATATCTCGACCGACGAGGTATACGGCGCTCTCGAACTGACGCATCCCGAAGGTGTGCCCGCGCCATTCACCACCAAAGCGTCGAGCGAGGATGACATGGCATACGGCACGGAGTTCTTCCTCGAGACGACAAAATACAACCCACACTCTCCTTATTCGGCGTCAAAGGCCAGCAGCGACCACTTCGTACGCGCCTACCATGACACATACGGGATGCCGACTATCGTCACCAACTGCTCGAACAACTACGGTCCATATCAATTCCCCGAGAAGCTGATTCCCCTCTTCATCAACAACATCCGCCACGGGAAACCACTGCCCGTCTACGGCAAGGGGGAGAATGTGCGCGACTGGCTATTCGTAGAGGACCACGCACGCGCCATAGACCTCATATTCCACGAGGGCAAGATTGCCGACACATACAATATCGGCGGATTCAACGAGTGGAAGAACATAGACCTCATCAAGGTGATCATAAAGACTGTAGACCGCCTTCTTGGCAATCCGGAGGGCAACTCGGAGAAACTCATCACATTCGTCACAGACCGTCTCGGCCACGACATGCGCTACGCGATCGACAGCCGCAAACTTCAGTCCGAGCTCGGATGGGAACCGAGCCTGCAGTTTGAGGAAGGAATCGAGAAGACCGTACGCTGGTATCTCGACAACCAGGAGTGGATGGACAACATCACTTCCGGCGACTACGAACGATACTACGACGAAATGTATAAGGATCGATAAATCGCTTGTTATAGGCACGCTCATAGCGTTTCTGTTCATGGTCTGAAAAAGAAGGCTCCGCTTTGATTGCGGAGCCTTCTTTTTTTATCCGAGTGATTTGGTAAGGTATATGAACTGATCCACTGAGAGTCGCTCCGGCCGTTCTTTAAGGATAGGGTCATCCAGAAGAGGGCTTCCTGCGGGAATCATACCTGCCAGAGAGTTGCGCAGGGTCTTTCGTCTCTGGCCGAACGCCGTCTTCACCACGGTCTTGAACTTTTTTTCATCGACGCCAAGTTCCTTGCGGGAATTGCGTGTCAGCCTCAGGACTCCGCTCCTCACCTTGGGCGGCGGAGAGAAAACTCCCGGCTCTACAGTGAAGAGATATTCGCAATGATACCATGCCTGCAGCAGGACCGACAGTATCCCGTAGATCTTGGATCCCGGGCCGGAGCATATACGCTCCGCAACCTCCTTCTGCAGCATTCCTGCTATCACAGGAATCTTCTCTCTATACTCTAAAGCCCTAAAGAAGATCTGAGAAGATATGTTATAAGGATAGTTACCTATCAAGGCAATCTCACCCGGCACCACCTCATTGAGTTCGATACGGAGGAAATCCCCTTCTCTGACCTTGATGCCGGGCTTATGCTTCTCCAGGTATTCTACACTTTCGTGATCGATTTCTATGGCCGTTACATCCCGACCACGGGCAATTAGGAAATCCGTCAGGACACCCATGCCGGGACCTATCTCCACCACGGGAAGCTCACCCCATTCCTTCCCTCTTTCAGGTCCGGCGGTTTTGGAGATCTCCTGTGCTGATACTGTGTCAGCTATCCTCTCGGCCGTGGGTAGATCCGTCAGGAAATGCTGACCCAACGCCTTCTTGGCCTTTACTTCCATCAGAGACCGACCTTCTTGGCGATATCCTTCGGGACACCGGCCTTGTTGAGCATGATGTCGAGGGTCTTCTCAAGAAAATAAGGTTCGGATACATAGAGATAGCCATCATAAAGCTGGTTCGTATCCCAGGAGTTCTTCACCTTATAATAACGGTTGCCTTCCTGATCAGTGGCGTAGCCTACTATCACCATGCCGTGGTCGTCCGTCGTCTCACGGTTCTCGAAAGTACGCTGACGGTCTTCCTGAGTGATAGTGCGCTCCTTCACCGGACCCTTTATGTCATACTGCATAGCGTCGCGGTCGGAATCTGAAAGCTGCGACCATCGTGCCACTTCAGCATTGTCCATGTCTTCCTTGGTCTTCTTCTCTGGCAGAAGAGCATAACCCTTGCGCCATTTGAATCCCTTTTCACTCACATCGGCTGCCCATCCGATGGTGAAGCCTGCGTCAAGAGCCTCGTCTACTATGCGCTTCATCTCCTCCATAGGCACGTTGATGCTCTCAGACCATAGCCAGTTGTCGGAGATCTCAAGTGCGAATGGCTTGTAGTAGGGATGATGGGTGTAGCTTGTGAAGGATACATATTCCTCCGGAACGATTTTCATTTCCTTTGCAAACGATTGCGGCGTATAGGTCTTGCCGTTGTAGGTGAATGACTCTACGGCAGGACCCATATAGGCGTCAAGGATTCCGATGAAGCCGGGGAGCCATGCTGTAGAGAGCTTTCTGTTGGGGTTACGGTTAATTGCGTCGAGATATCCCTTGAGCGCAGCTTCCATCTCATAATGGGAGTGCTTGTCTTCCCCGTAGTTCAAGCCTGCATATACCTCTTCAGGCACCGCACCATAGTTTTCCATTGCGTATGTCACGTCAGCGAAGCTGCCACCCTGAGCGAAATTGATTTTTCCGCCGGTGCTGATGTACTTCTTGGCTTTGTCTATATAGCAGTTACGCACGGTCCACATCTCTGAAAGGTCAAGTTCCGGCCCACCCTTACGCATTACGTCTTCTTCTACCATAGAAGTGCCTGAGAATGCCCAGCAAGTGCCCGATTTGTTCTGGTCTTTCACAGGAGTGGTTTTATTGACCTTGACGTCGGTAAACTTGAAACCGGTTGAATCCGGAATCTCGATCTTCGGGTCGGCCTGACCCGCCTCATATTTGTCCATATGTGTGGCTACGCTGTTGAAGGCGATAGCCGATATGGCAGTCAATGTAAGAATTAATCTCATAACAGAATGTATTAATGTTTTTTATTTTTGTTTTCACCAATATCTCTTATCGACGGTCCCGCTATTAGGCATGCTACGAAAGTCGTCAGACAACAGACCATCACAAACCAGAAGTAGATCTCGAATGAGTTTCCTCCGCTGAAGCCACCGATACCATAATCCGCTATACGTTCGAATATCCATCCTGCAGCCATTCCCGGAAGCATTATGCCGGCCATGGAGAATGCGATGCAGAACGCATAGTGGGAAGTCTCCGACTCACCGCGAGCGAAGTAGATCATATACATCATCAGGGCCGTAAGTCCAAATCCATATCCGAACTGTTCGAAGCCAACCGCCACGCATATAAGGGAGAAGTCAGCCGTAGGCCATATCGCGAGCAGACAATAGACCACACACGGTAACGCAAGTGACGCCGCCATGGGCCAAAGCCATCTGCATAGGCCTCCTCTGCCGATCGCCACGCCTCCCAGGACGCCTCCGGCAAGCAGAGCTATCACTCCTACCGTACCGTTGGCGAATCCTATCTCAGTCAACGACAGTCCGAGGCCGCCATCCTCAAAGGGTGTCTTCATAAATATCGCGACCATCTTTCCGCACATTGCTTCCGGAAGACGGAAAAGCAGCATGAAGGCAATAGCGGCCGCTATATGCCTCTTTTTGAAGAATGAGACGAACGTCATGCAGAAGTTTCTGACAATGTCTGCCGGAGTCTTACCGCCTGCCGGATGATCGTCCTCAAGCTTAGGAAGCGTCTGCGTATGCCAAAGCCATATAGCGAAGAAGAGTGCGGTAAGGCAATAAAATACGATTGCCCATGCTCCGGACGGTTGCATGCCGCGGCTTTCGAGCCATCCGGCGATAAGCGTAAGTCCACCCTGGCCCAGCACGGTGGCAACCTTATAGAAAGTCGACCTGATGCCGACAAAGTCAGCCTGCTGCTTTTCCGAAAGCGCGAGCATATAGAAACCATCGGCGGCGATATCGTGCGTGGCTGAGAAAAAGGCCATGCATGCGAAGCCGCTCAGGGTAGACGCGAAGAAAAATGATGTCGGAAGGCACAACGCCACCAGAAGCATACAGACTGTCATAAGCATCTGCATGGCAAGCGTCCAGTGCCGCTTGGTAGAGAATATATCTACGAACGGACTCCAGAAAGGCCTTATCATCCAGGGAAGCGAGAGGAGTCCCGTCCATGCGGTGATTTCAGGAATGGAGATGCCAAGCTCGCAGTAGAAGAGCACAGGAAGCGTATTGACAGCGCAATAAGGGATTCCCTCGGCTATGTAAAGCGAGGGAATCCATTTCCATGGCGATATATGCGTGGCCTTGTTCATTTTCTTCTGTCCTTAATCCCAAGACTCGGACTTAAGGCTCAACATCCCATCGGGCACCGCGGTTTGATCTGCTTGAAGAAGTCATTGCCCTTGTTGTCTACAAGGATAAATGCTGGGAAGTTCTCGACCTCAATCTTCCAGATTGCCTCCATTCCGAGTTCTGGATATTCGAGGAGTTCTACGTTCTTGATGGAGTTCTTGGCCAGGATTGCCGCAGGGCCTCCGATTGAGCCGAGGTAGAAACCGCCATGCTTCTTGCAGGCGTCTGTCACCTGCTGCGAGCGGTTTCCTTTAGCTATCATGATCATGGAACCACCAGCTTCCTGGAACTGGTCTACATAAGAGTCCATGCGACCTGCGGTAGTCGGTCCGAACGAACCGGAAGGCATTCCTTCAGGCTTCTTGGCCGGTCCTGCGTAGTAGATAGGATGCTCCTTCAGGTAGTCGGGCATAGGTTCGCCGGCATCAAGACGCTCCTTGATCTTTGCGTGCGCGATATCCCGGCCCACGATGATCGTTCCCTTGAGTGAGAGTCTGGTCGATACCGGATATTTGTCAAGATCGGCGAGAACTTCCTCCATCGGACGGTTGAGGTCTATTTCTATCACTTCTCCCTCGCCAGCCTGACGCAGTTCTACCGGAATAAGTTCTCCTGGATTCTCATCGAGCTTCTCGATCCAGAGACCGTCCTTGTTGATCTTTGCCTTGACGTTGCGGTCTGCGGAACAGCTGACACCCATACCTACGGGACATGAGGCGCCATGGCGCGGCAGACGGATTACCCTGATGTCGTGGGCGAAATACTTTCCTCCGAACTGGGCCCCAAGGCCAATGTTATGTGCAGCCTCGAGCAGTTCCTTCTCAAGTTCTACATCGCGGAAGGCACGGCCATACTCATTGCCGGTCGTAGGAAGATTGTCGAAATACTTCACGGATGCCTTCTTTACGACCTCCAGATTCTTCTCGGCGCTTGTGCCTCCTATGACGAATGCGATGTGGTAGGGAGGGCACGCAGCTGTACCGAGGGTCTTCATCTTCTCGATAAGGAAAGGCACAAGTGTCTTCTTGTTGAGGATAGCCTTGGTCTCCTGATATAGATAGGTCTTGTTGGCCGAGCCGCCTCCTTTGGCTACGAAGAGAAATTTGTATTCCGCGCCTTCTGTAGCGTGGATGTCTATCTGCGCGGGAAGGTTGCAGCCGGTATTTACCTCGTCATACATAGTCAGAGGAGCGTTCTGAGAGTAACGCAGGTTGTTTTCGGTATATGTCTTGTAGACTCCGAGCGAAATTTTCTCCTCGTCGTCGCACCCGGTCCAGACCTGCTGTCCCTTGTATGCCGCACAGATTGATGTGCCGGTATCCTGACAGAAAGGAAGGACGCCCTTTGCAGCTATCTCTGCGTTACGGAGCATCGTGAGGGCTACGAACTTATCGTTTTCAGATGCTTCGGGATCGTGGAGTATCTTAGCCACCATCTCGTTGTGCTCCCTGCGGAGCATGAATGAGCAGTCATGTGAAGCTACATTCGCGATGACGGTGAGGGCCTCGGGATCTACCACGAGCATCTCATGGCCGTTCCAGTCCTCGGTCTTTACATAGTCTTTTGTGATGAGCTTGTATTCCGTTGTGTCAGGTCCGAGCTCGAAAGGCTTCTGATAATGGAAGGGTTTTGTTGCCATTGTTTTTCTATTTGTGTTTTTGATATGATTCATTGATATGCTTAATCGCCATGCGTTCATCGGCCTTGCATTGAACCGATTTCCTTAAGGGCGCCGGTGACAGGGTCGAAGACTGCGAAAGAGGGTTCCTTCTTATCGGTGAACAGGGCTGGATCCAGACCGAAGGTCATGCCAAGCTGCGACATCTCTATCTCCTTTTCGAAAAGTGTCTTTCCGGGCGAAGTCAGCGACACTTGGGCACTGCCCGGAACATTGTAGATGACCGCGTTTTTCGGAAGTTTCTTGGGCTCTCCCTTCGAGTCGACCGGCAGTGTAGCCTGGTTGAGTGTTTCCACCTGGATATAAATAGGATCGCCGGAAAGATCGTCAGCATCTACGAATCCGGCAAAATCCGAGAGTCGGAAAAGTATCTGCTTTGTGTCTCCCTCCGGGATAAAGGTGAATTTTCGAGTGACGGATTCGGTGGTGATGCTTCCCGTGAAGGCTGCTGTAAGCGCAGCTTCTTGCTCTCCGAGCGACGCGAGCATGAGCTCCATCTGCTTGCCGTCTGCGGGCATGGCGTCAGCAGTACCGCGCGTTAGGGCGAGCTTCGACTCTCTCACTTCCATCAGCGATTCCGCAAGCAGCTGCGCCTGTTTGGCCGAGCTTTTAGATGCTACGAAATCCTCGTCTACAAAATCAAGATACTCGTTTCCTGAAGGCCACTTTACGTTCTGGTCTTTAGGAGACGGAGCCGGGGAGACAGGAGCGGCCACTTCCTTGTTGATAGCGAGCAACATTCCGTTTGCATCCACCGTGATTGAAGTCAGCGCACCCGGACGAAGCTGCATTAGATATTGGGTGGAAGCGTCAGGAACGCCGTAAGGACGCACCTTAACATCCGTTATCTGCCATTTCTCATAGTCTTCGCCTACGGCTGTCTGAGCGCCGATTGATTTTTTCGCATACAGGTAGTATGGTCCTTTTTTTGCTACTTGATGCAAAGCAGTCACCTCAACCTCAAGGGCAGTGGTCGGAAGTGAGTAGACAAGTCCGTATTCGTTGCTTTTTTCAGCCGTAAGCACTTTCGTAGCCTGGCTCCATCCCGTAGAGGCAAGGAGCAGAAATGCAAGTGCCGATATCGTTTTCTTCATAACTGATCAGATGCTAATTTCATATTTTTCTCTCGATTACATCGCGGATTGCGCGTCCGAGCCGGTCTGCGATGTCTGATGCCACCACACCGTATTCGCCGATTTCTTCCGACGCTATGTCGCCAGCCCGTCCATGGATGAAGACTCCGAGAGTGGCCGCGTGCTCGGGCTGCAGGCCCTGTGCGAGGAAGCCTGCTATCACTCCCGTCAGCACATCGCCTGCTCCCGCAGTAGCCATTCCCGCGTTGCCCGTCGAGTTGAAATATACATTTCCAGTAGGAAGAACAATAGTAGTATAGTGGCTTTTAAGCACAATCACGATATTATATAGCTGGGCCATTTCTATGGCTTTCTTCAGGCGCTGTTCTGATGAGGGCTGGTCGCCGAAGAGGCGGTCGAATTCTCCGATATGCGGGGTAATGATGGTGCATGGCGGAATCATTGTCAGGAGCGAGGGGCGCTTGACTATGCAGTTGAGTGCATCAGCATCAAGCACAAGCGGAGAGCGGCATGTCTTCAGCAGAGACTCGAGGGCGTTGACCGTCAGGTCGTTGGTGCCGATGCCCGGGCCTACTGCCACCGCCTGGTGGGTGTGGTGAAGGCTCATGTCGCTTATGACCCTCTCGTTGCGGTCTGGCTCGAACATGGCTTCCGGTGCGGCGGTCTGTAGGATGGTGAGGCCAGTACGCGGTGCATGCACTGTGGCGAGCCCGGCCCCGCACTTGAGTACTGAGCGGGCGCACAGCACAGCCGCTCCCATCATTCCCATGCTTCCGGCGAAAATCATGGCCGATCCATAGTCGCGCTTTGCGCTGAAGGGATTTCGCGGACGCAGCAGACGCCTGATGGTGCGGCTTTCCACAAGAAGCCCGATTGAAGGCTTGGCCTTGAGCGCCTTTCTGTCAAGGCCTATGTCGAGTACCATCCGATCTCCTATGATTGGTGCATGCTCCGGGAAGAAGAACGAAAGCTTAGGGAACTGGAATGTCAGCGTCAGATTGGCATGCACCATGTTGTGGAGCAGAGAATTGGCATTCCATTCCCCTGCAAGTCCCGATGGAATGTCTATACTTATGACGAATGCTCCCGATTCGTTGATAAGACGCGCTACAGACGCGAATCCTCCCGACAGGGGCTCACGGAGCCCGACCCCGAAGAGACCATCGATTATCACGTCGTCCTTGCCTAAGACAGGAGGAACGAAAGTAGTGGTGATTTCAGTGAAGTTCACTTTCGAGGTAGACTCGAAAAGCCTCTGTTTCTGAACTTCGCAATCGTCGGAAAGCTGGCCGCGTACATTGAAGAGGAAAACCTCCACCTTCGAATACCCCTGTTCGGCCAGCAGACGCGCCACCGCAAGAGCGTCGCCGCCATTATTGCCAGGACCAGCCACCACTACAATCCGGCGACTTGGAAGAAACCTCTCCCTGACTTCCTTTGCCACTGCGTTGGCAGCTCGCTCCATCAGAGTGACGGAGTCGATGCCTTGTGCTTCGCAAGTCGCTGCATCAAGGTCTTTTATGTCTTTGGAACTGAAAATCTTCATATCTATTCTTCAGGCCATTAAAATTCCATTATCGTGAAAAGAAGCCGCAAAAACGTCTTCTTAACCATTCAGACTACAAATTTACCAAAAAAAGCCGATTTTTCCAAAAAGGATAGTGCAAGATTCAAAAATATTAATTAAATTTGCATACTCTTTTTAGATAACCTTGTATCCGGAGCTGATCCTTTTTCTCCGGATGCGAATAAAGTTTTAGGTAAAATGGTAGATTATAAGAAACTTGGTCTTGTCAACACACGCGAGATGTTTGCTAAGGCCGTGCACGGAGGCTATGCAATCCCCGCCTTCAACTTCAACAACATGGAGCAGCTCCAGGCCATCGTAAAGGCCGCTGCCGAGACAAAGAGCCCGGTAATCCTGCAGGTATCAAAGGGCGCGCGCAACTACGCAA
Source organism: Muribaculaceae bacterium (assembly GCA_029060585.1). The sequence continues at coordinate 15,970 of JAIDTS010000024.1, read as the reverse complement.
ACCCCGTATTGCTCCGCTACATGGCACAGGGTGCAGTGGAATACGCTAAGAGCCTCGGTTGGGAAAAGCCTCAGATTGTGCTTCACCTTGACCACGGTGATACTTTCGAGACTTGCAAGGACTGTATCGACAACGGATTCTCTTCCGTAATGATCGACGGCAGCCACCTCAGCTTCGAGGAAAACTGCGAGCTCACCAAGAAGGTGGTAGACTACGCTCATCAGTATGACGTGACAGTTGAGGGAGAGCTCGGCGTTCTCGCCGGCGTAGAAGACGAGGTAAGCTCCGACCATCACACCTACACAGACCCCGAGGAAGTAATTGAGTTCGTAGCACGCACTCAGTGCGACAGCCTCGCTATCTCAATCGGCACTTCACACGGTGCCTACAAGTTCACTCCGGCACAGTGCACACGTGACCCGAAGACCGGACGTCTTGTTCCTCCTCCCTTGGCCTTCAACGTGCTTGAGGCTGTAGAGGCTAAGCTGCCCGACTTCCCCATCGTGCTCCACGGTTCAAGCTCCGTTCCCCAGGAGTATGTAGACATCATCAACGAGAACGGCGGCAAGCTTCCCGACGCCATCGGTATTCCCGAGGAGGAACTCCGCAAAGCTGCGAAGATGGACGTCTGCAAGATCAACATCGACTCCGACAGCCGTCTCGCTATGACTGCAGCCGTACGTAAGGTGCTCAACGACAAGCCCGGTGAGTTCGACCCCCGCAAATACCTCGGCCCGGCCCGCGACGAAATGGAGAAACTCTACAAAGAGAAGATCGTCAATGTTCTCGGCTCCAACGGAAAGGCTGAGTAATCAGAATAGGATTACTTTTTATTAAAAATAGCAAGGTCCGCTTCCCCTCGGGGTCGCGGACCTTCTCTATGTTTCAACTTATCGTGCAATTAACTACCATGTTCGGCTGAATGTATAGACATATACTTTTCCATCATGCTCCAGCGCCAGTATCATACGGCTGCCGTCAAGCTTTCTCACATCAAACCTTAACGGCATCTCGCCTTCCGGAAAATACAGCCACGATGGCATAAGGAATCTTACACCTTGTCCTTCGGAAGGAAGTTCGGTAAGAAATTTGAACTGCATTATATCGCCTTCTATTGAGAAGTTTCCATATCTCGCTTCTATTTCAAACGATGAATGAATCCGAATCACCTGAACCACCTCGTTCTGAAAACTGAATACCGTCTCATCCTGAAGTTCAAGAGGATCCCCGTTTTCTGTTATCCCGTCAAGAGCCCATGAGCCGAACACAGGTCCTATATGTCCGTTGTTCTGAGTGCATCCTGCAGCCAGCAGCGTCAGGACGAAAAATAAAGCCAGCAACTTTTTCATCTTTGTGATTTCTTTATATTAAAAAGTCCACTATAAGTCACCTTTAGCTGCGCGCCAAAATTGTCACCCCTCAGTTCTCCCTTGTCGAAAGCCATTCTTAGCCCGAATTCCAGTTGTCTCAAGCTTTGCAGGGGTCTTGTTCTTATATCCAGCATCGCCGACGTAGTACCCATCCTCTTGAAGGCTGGATATTGCCCGGATCCACCAGCTGTCTGATAGCCTACCATAAGCCTGTAGTCGAGCCACTCTACCGGCGTGCCTTCCAATGCGGCATGAAATCCACGAGCTCGGTTGTGAAGATACTCCATACAGCCGTTACGGTTATAAATCGGAGCCATAAGGAATGGGGTGCCGATACTCATGCTGTAATTTGCATAGGCTCCGTAATAGTCACTGTTGTAATAGTCGTCGGCGCCCTGGGCAAGCCCTGTCAGCGGATTGAAGGGATTGTCATCGGGATCGAAATGGATCGGACCCGATTGATTGGTAAAGTCGAGATACTCCACTACCGCCTTACTTACTATTCCTTTTTTCCCGAAGTCATACCTGAGCCCCCATAGCCCGTCCCAGCCATTCATTCTGCCTATGCCTGATCCATCCTCCCAAGGCCATTCGAAATAGGCAGAAAGCTTTGACCCGTTCCTGAATCTATAATCCGCTTTGAAATCCCAGCTTCCCAGGTGATTGCCTGTGTAGTAGTTCTCGCCTCCTTCCCGAGGGAAAAACATCTGCCAGACATCGCCAAGACGGAATCCTCTGTTTTCAGACTTGATTATCAATCCGCCCCTGTACTTTACGTTGGATCCGGCAAACATACCGGCAGCTTGCATTCCTATCGTGATATAGAAGTTTTTATGAGGATTAGTGCGGAAATAGCAGCGCTTGTAGTTATACCATAAGTTTTGTGCCAGACATCCGTAATAATAGTTGAATTCCCTCTTCTTGAACTCCGAGTCAGTCATCTTGCCATACATGATCTCTCCGTTGATCTGAACCCAGCCATTAGTAAATGGTATATCAACGAAATCAAGGAATCCGGCGGCGATACCCGGTATCGGCGAAGCGTTGTTGCTCCTCGTCAGGTCTCCGCTCGAGAGATGGTCGTCTACAATCAATGAATGACTGTTCTTCATGCCGAGCGTAAGAAATACGGCTCGGTATTTCAATTCGCCGAATAGCTCCGTCAGCCGGAATGCGTTGCGGCGATCGGAGCTCTTGCCCCATGTCTTTGTTCCCTCGTTCCATCTGTCATACTCTGTCTTAGAACCTATACCCGCCAGATAGCCGACACCCGCGCTCCAGTCGAAACGCTTCCTCATGTCGAGTGGTTTGAATGCTGAGGCTTCCTGCCATATTCCGCTCCCCTCTACATATCGGCCCTCGTTCCAAGAGCCAAGCATATAAGGAGCCAACGACTTTGATGAAGCCTGGGCCGTCACCGATACATTGTATTCCACCTGCACCTCTGCGGCAAGCTTCGCCGAGGGAAGAGCAGCTGCCAGCAGCAACGTCAGTATTTTTTTTGTAGTCGATCCTGTCATTTGCGTTATGAGTTATGCATTGTGTCTGTCTTGTCTGATGCAAGGTCCTTGATTATCTCTCCTGCCAGCATCATGCCGAACATTGCCGTGATATGGCAGAGGCTACCGTTGATTCGGGCTTTATATCCACATGTCTCGTCGGTAGTGCCCTTGTTTTCGAGAAGTTCGTCGCTGTAGACGCAAAGAAACTTTCTCGCGGGATATTCCCTATTCTTCTTGAATCTCTGCCGCAGTGCCCTCGCCAGGGGACATCCCTTGACGCTCCAAAACTCCCCTATCCTTATCTTCGTGGGGTCCATCTTCAGGGCGGCGCCCATGCTACTGAAGAATTTTCTCCCGCTTCGGGTGGCGTTGAGAATCAGAAGTGCCTTATCTTTCAGAGAGTCTATGGCGTCCACTATGTAGTCATATTCCCTAAGGTCTATCTGGGGAGCCGAATCTGCATCGTAGAAAATCTCGAGAGTCCGCACATCTGCTTCGGGATTGATTTCGAGAAGCCTGCGTTTTGCGGCCACAGTCTTTATTTCTCCGATGGTTTCTGTGGTAGCTGGCATCTGCCGGTTGATATTGGTCTCGGCTACCCTGTCAGAGTCTACAAGAGTGATGTGTCTCAGTCCGGTCCTGACAAGAGCCTCCGCCACCCAACTCCCTACTCCTCCGATTCCAAAGATAATGATCCGGGCATCGGAGATGCGTTCCATCGCCTCCTTGCCTACCAGAAGAGTCGTACGGTCGAAAGCGGACTCCATCTTTATCCCTTTATTATAAGTTGTTTTATCGATTCCACCACTCTATCTGCATCTGTATCCGTGACATACGGTCCGGATGGCAGACAGATTCCCTTGTGGAAGAGGCTCTCCGAAACTCCGTTTTCATATGATGGGAACTCAGAGAATACCGGTTGTTTGTGCATAGGTTTCCAAAGCGGACGGCTCTCAATGCCTACATCCGCAAGTCCGAGCCTTAGGGCTTCGACATTCGTGTTGGGCTCGCAATCCGTATGAATTTCGCTACCTTTGCCTGTGACACCCCCGGCTCCTCCGACTGTTGAAGTTATGGCTGACTTATATGCGTTGTCCTCTCCCTTTATCCTTAACTCAGGATCTATAATCGCGGTGCAAAGCCAGAAGTTGCTGTCGAATCTCGTATCCGGATTGCAATGCATGGTGATGCCTTCCGTGTCTCGAAACTTTTCGACATAATATTCCTGACGGTGGCGGTGATGAGCTATGTAGTCTTCAGCGACGATCATCTGGCCTCGTCCGATACCGGCCGAGATGTTGCTCATGCGGTAATTGTAGCCTATTTCCTCATGCTGATAGTATGCATAGCCAAGGCGCGCCTGCGTAGCGTAATACATTATTTTCCTGGCTGCCTCCTCATCAGGACACACGAGGGCTCCCCCGCCGGAGGTCGTTATCATCTTGTTTCCATTGAATGAAAGCACACCGAATCGTCCGAAAGTGCCGCAGCGCCGCCCTTCAAAGGAGGAACCAAATGCTTCTGCCGCGTCCTCAAGGATTGGAATGTCCCATTTCTCAGCCACCTCAAACAGCCGGGTGTAATTGGCGGGCATTCCGTATAGGCATACAACCACTATGGCCTTTGGCTTTCTTCCTGTCTTCTTAATTCTGTCCGCTATCGCTATGTCCAGAAGATCCGGGGCTATGTTCCATGTATCGGGTTCTGAATCCACCATCACAGGAATCGCCCCTACATATCGCACAGGATTGACAGAGGCGCTGAACGTCATAGACTGAACCATCACCTCGTCACCCGCCTCCACTCCGAGGCCGATGAGGCCGAGATGAAGTGCTGCAGTGCCTGATGACAGGGCTACAACCTTCCTGCCGCATCCCAGAAATCTTTCAAGATCCGCCTCGAATCCTCTGACGTTGGGCCCGAGCGGCACTACCCACTCCCCTTCGAACGCTTCCTGGATGAAACGCATTTCATGACCGGACATGCGGCACATACGAAGCAAAATCCTGTTGTCCATTTCTTATTCTTTTGTGTGGTTCTAAGACGAGCGTATTCAGATGGTGTTTCTTTCGTTGACAGTCGAAAGCAACATATCGAGCTGCTCTTTCTTCGAGGGCTTCTCAGCTATCAGAGTCACATTGCTCTTCAAGCGGTGAAGATCGCTCCCGACTACATCTATATAGCCGTTCTTAAGCAACCATATGCTTTTTTTTCTCGAAGTCTCACCGTAGCCTCCTACAAGCGACACATAGTTGAGCTGCATCTTGACACCTTTTTCTTTCAGCCTCTTGTAATCGTCCTCATCCATATATGTGTATCTTTCAGGATGTGCGAGCAGAGGATAATAGCCGGCCTTCATAATGGAGTCTATCATGTCGTCGAAACCCATCGGAGCGGAAAAGTAGGAGGTTTCCACGAGGAGATGGTCTGCATTGTCACCGATAGGGAGAAGATCCCCGGCCCGAAGTCTCTCCTCGAATAGAGGGTCAAGCATATTCTCGGAAGCGAGACGGAGTTTGAGCCGCCCGTTCCAAGCGTTCTGAAGCTCATCGAATTTTGCGCGCAATTTATCCGTAGTGTTAGGATAATCCTCCATTATATGAGGAGTAAGCCACAATGTATCCACTCCCTTTGCATCGAAATGCCGTAGCACTTCAAGTGATTCGTCAATGGTCTTTATACCGTCGTCTACGCCGGGCAGCACATGCGAATGCCAATCTGTAAGTCCCGACAGAAAGCCACTGCCGTCGAGCGACGCAACTTTTTCTTTAAACAGCCACATAGTCCTTGCGCAGATTATTTCTTAAAGAGAATAGCAGCTGAGGTCAGGAGCGACGCAACCGAGAGCCAGAAGCTCACGTTTGTCACGTTGTTGCCGTTTGACGTCGTCTGGCGCTTGCGGATGGTATTTGGTTCCACATACACAACGTCATCTTGCTTGAGGTAATATACCGGCGATGCTGCCATCTGCTTCGCATCTGTCAGATTGATAATATAAGTCTGCATTTTGTCGCCATCCTTCCGGAGCACCTTCACGTTCTCACGTTGCCCCTGAATGGTCATGTCTCCGGCAAGCGAAAGAGCCTCCACTATTGTAATATAGTCTGAATTGAGGTCGTATCTGCCTGGCTTAGCCACTTCTCCAAGCACAGAGAATCCGACATTAAGGAACTCAACATTGACAATCGGATCCTTGATGAGTCCTCTCCCCATGATTTCACCTTTGATAAACGCAGCAAGTTCACTCCTTGTGTAACCGGCAACCTTTATTTTGCCAAGCACAGGATAGTCGATTGTACCATCGGAAGACACTGTGAATCCATTCAGTCCCTCGCTATAGCTTACGCTGTAGTCTCTGAATTCAGAACCGGTACCGTTGTAGCCGGACCTTTGCTGGGATGAATTGGCGAAAATTTCCAGATTGAACATCTTCGCCAAAGCCGGATCCTTGCATGTGACAGTTATCGATATCCTGTCATGTGGCTGGATTCTGATCTCCTTATTGGCGGCCGATGCTATCTCAAGCACCTCGGCGTCTCGGGTTCCCTGAAAATAAGCTACATCTTTTGGTGTGCTACATCCTCCGGCTACCAAAGCCATAAAAAGCAGACCTAATGTATTTCTTAATATCTTTGATATATTCATTTTGATGAATTCAAAATAATAGTTTAGTCATAAAGTGAGGTATTGAGCTTCGCTTCCTTCTGCCGGATGGCACGGGTGATCAGCAGGTTGCCGCATAACCAGAGCACGACGTCGCCTACAAGAAGCCATGTAGCCGAGACATAGGGCGACAGAGCTACGTTGACAAGCATAAAAACGACGGCCGAAAGCAGGATAGCGCAAAGCGACGCCCTTTGGTTGAGACCAAGTGCGAGCAGTTTGTGATGTATGTGGCACTTGTCGGGCAGAAAGGGGTTGCGGTGCTGACGAAGCCGGTGGAAGTAGACTCTGACGACGTCAAAGGCCGGTATGATGAGCGGAGAGAATGCCAGCACGAGTTCGTTGTAATCTTTTGTGACTTCAGGCGATTTAATGTTTGTGACACTCAAGGCGATGAAGGAGAGCAGCATGCCTACAGTCAGCGCTCCGGTATCTCCCATGAAGATCTTTTTGCGTTTCTTGGGATTACCGAAGACGTTATAGTAGAAGAAAGGCACGAGAGTGCCGAGTTGTGCCCATACGAGCAACGCGAGCACCCACTCCTGAGCATGTGCGAGAACGATTCCATAGAAAATAAGGGCTATGCCGCTGAGTCCTGAAGCGAGTCCGTCGATGCCATCGATGAGATTGATAGCATTGACGATATAGACCACGAAAAAGCCCGAGAGGCACCATCCAAGCCATACGGGAAGCTCCTCAATCCACAGCATGCCCCACATATTATGGATATATGCACCTGAGGCACATATGAATATGGCACAAAGTATCTGACAGACAAACTTAGCCTTGTAACGCACACCTATCAGGTCGTCGGCAATGCCTACGAGAAACATCAGCATCTCCGCACACAGCAGATACATGATGGGCTGTCCCCAGTCAGCAAAAATCCCCATAAAATCCGTCATTCCGAGGCTTATGTTGACCGCAAGCACCAGACAGATCGAGAATATGATGGCCGGCAGAAAGGCGATTCCTCCCAGTCTCGGCACAATGCCCTTGTGAATCTTTCGCTCATCCACCTCGTCGAAAAGCTTCTTTCGGAAGGCTATGAGCAATATCTGCGGTATGATGATTCCTGTGAGGAGCAACGCCACGAGGAAGACCGCCATGTCGGTATATATCCAGTATGATGATGCCATACGATTAATTGTAAGTGCTTTTTTTCTGAGAAGAGTGCCTATGCTGCCTTATATCTGCACGAGACAGCGTGGTGCAGTGCAAAGTTAGTTAATTTTTTTAACAAATGCAACTATTCAGTCACTTATTTTGCCATATAATCACTCCGACTGCAGCAAAAGCGCCTGCCGTTGCTCATTATTCACTATCATACATTTATTTACGCAGAGAGTCGAAATAATAGTCGAGGATGTCCTTTGCAGCTGTAAAAGAAGATTGTTCGTTGTTGAGCACCCTCAGTTCCTTCTGCTCAAGAAGCTCCTTGAGCCCGGGAGTGTGATAGAAGCGTGTGCGTAGTTGCTCCTCTATAGTCTCCGTCATCCAATAGCGAGCCTGTTCATTGCGCTTACGCTCGAAATAGCCGTTTTCTTCCACATATTTGAAGTAGCGGTCAATCATCTCCCAGACCTTATCTATGTCATATCCGTAATATCCACTGTAGGTGACCACTTCCGGTACCCATTTGCTCGGTGTGGGCGGGAAAAGCATAAGCGCCGTGCGGAACTGCTGGGCTGCAAGCTTGCAACGGTCTATATTGTCGCCGTCGCATTTATTGATGGCAATGCCGTCGGCCATCTCCATGATTCCGCGCTTTATTCCCTGTAATTCATCGCCCGTGCCTGCCACCTGAATTAGCAGGAAAAAGTCTACCATGGAGTGCACGGCCGTCTCGCTCTGTCCTACTCCGACTGTCTCGACGAAAATACGGTCATATCCGGCCGCCTCGCAAAGCACTATTGTTTCCCTCGTCTTACGGGCTACACCGCCAAGCGATCCACCCGAAGGAGAAGGGCGGATGAAAGCGTCTTTCTCAAGCGAGAGTTTCTCCATACGAGTCTTGTCTCCAAGAATACTTCCGCGTGTGCGCTCGCTGCTCGGGTCGATGGCAAGCACTGCAAGCTTATGGCCCTGACGGATTACGTGCGTGCCGAACATATCAATCGATGTCGATTTTCCGGCTCCGGGCACTCCGGTGATGCCTATACGCCGCGAGTTGCCGCTGTAGGGGAGACACTTCTCGATCACCTCCTGTGCTATGGCCTGATGGGAATCGGCAGTGCTCTCAATCAGAGTCACCGCGCGCCCCAGAAGGCTGACATCCCCCTTGAGGATTCCCTCTACATATTCACCCGGAGTCAGGATACGCTTTTTCTTAACCACCTTGCGATAAGGATTGACTGAAGGGTTGGAGGCAACTCCGGCATTGACACGAAGTCCTATATATTTAGCATCATTTTCAGGATGTTCCATGACGGTCTGTATTTTGATTTATTAGTTTTTCAGTTGGATTTCACCAAACCTCCTACCGGTATTGTCGCTATTGTGTCGCCCGTCTCTGAATCCATAATGAAGGCGTTATAGACAAATTCCATCTCGCTGTCAGGGATGAGCCGACCCTTGATCATGAGGGAGAGAGTACCTACGCAGAAAGGCTCGATAGTATCAGGGGCCATCGCTGCCTCCATGGGAGCGGAATCGGTTCCTGCGGTCAATGCCAACCGACGGTCGCTGTCATTATAGACACCTACGAATAGAGGCCGGGCCTCCGTTCGCGACATTTCTCCCAAGGTGACGGCTTTTGTCGACACCCTTAGGCGTCCTATACTGTCCGGATACGACCGGTCGAGATTACTGCGGCTGGGAATTACGGTTCCTTTCAGCTTTATGGAATTGCCTATCCTCTCCTCGCCTGTGAAGAAGCGGACTGTCTTCAGAAACATTCCTGGGCGGTTTACGGGATCATAGCTGACAGTGACCTCCGTCGTGTCGCCTGGAGCGATCACAGCGTCGGAAAACTCTGCGGCAGAGCATCCACAGCTCGTACGGGCAGATATGATGAAAGTGGAGTCGCCCGACACGTTGACGGCCTTCACCTTACGACTGACCTTGCCGTCATCCTCACGGATCATGCCGAAGTCTACCGCCTCCGGTATGAACTCCAGCGATTTTGAAATCTCGGCGTAGACAGACGGAGCGAGAGTGCACATAATGGCGCCGCAGGCAGTCACAAGAGGAATAAACCTTCCCTTATAAAGACAGTTTCGTTTCATTCTACCACTTCTCCCTTGATAATGAGCCTAACCTTGCGTGGATTGCCATTGGTAGTGACGGTCACCTTCTTTGAGAAATGACCCTTCGCTGCAGGCGAGAACGTCACTTTAAGCGTCCCTGACTTGCCAGGAGCAACGGGCGCGTCGCTGTATTCAGGGCGAGTGCATCCGCAGTCGGCCCTCGCGTTGGAGATAACGAGTGCTTTTCCACCGGAGTTGGTGAATGTGAATACATGAGACACCTTACCTTTCTTAAGCGAGACCTGACCGAAATCGTAGACGTTCTCGCTAAAAGATATTCTGGCGTCTTTCTTATTGTCGGCAATAGCAGCCGGTGAGAGCAACAGCAGTCCTATAAGGACAGCAACCGCGTAGATACAATTCAATTTAAAAGTCTTCATATTCAAGTAACGATTTCGGGACTAAAAATGTTATCCTCTCACCCCTGATTAAAGACTTTTATCGTTTTTTCAGCGATAATTCGAATAAAAATCGGCGAAATGTTTGCATAAGACGGAAAAAACCATTAACTTTGCATCGTTAAAGGGGAAACCCTATAGGGAATCGGGGCGTAGCGCAGTCCGGTAGCGCACCTGGTTTGGGACCAGGTGGTCGCAGGTTCGAATCCTGTCACCCCGACGAAAAAGGCATTGTCCAGAGGGCAATGCCTTTTTTGTGTAGATTCTTATTCGGGTTTGTCTATGCTCCTATTCAGGGAATGTGAAGTCAAGAATACGGCGCACTACTTCAGCGGAACTGAATTTTTCCACTACAGAATCGCGCATCCGCTCGATAAGATCCTGATTATCGACGTTGCGGTATGCCCAGACAATTCCTTCCGCTACCATTCCCGCCCTTATCGACGGAGAGTCATTCCAGCGCGCGAGATATCCAGTGCGGAGGTGATCCACTATATCGCGCTGGCCGCCATGGTCTATTGCAACAGGGATACATCCGTAGGCCTGCCCCTCGACAAGAGTGCCAGGAAGGGTCTCGTAGTCGGAGGTAGAGACCACAATGTCGCACGATTCATATGCCTTTCTGATTTCTTTCGCTCCATTGAGCATTCCCATATGGACGTGCGGGATGGCGAAACCTCGCAGACTGTCCATGTTCTTGAATCCACCGAAAGTGACGAGTTCCAAATCAGAGGCGATGATGGGGTAAGAACTTCGGAGCACCTCGAGGGCTTTCTTCAAAACAGGCAATCCCTTGATGGGATCGTCAAGACGGGCCGCACCGAAGACGATTCGCACCGCACCCTGACGCTTTTCCGGACGATCCTGGATATCGCTATCGCTGTATATGGAGAATGGATTTGGTATGACAGCTACGTCCATGTCTCGCATAAGCATGCTTTCCCTGGCTTTGCCAGCGAGCCAAGTGCTGACCGCGATAAACTTTATCTTGCCGGGGCCGTAGAGCCGCCTCTTCAGTTCCCACACCCTGTGGGAGATATCGTCGTGCCTGCACTTGCGCTTCAGCAGGGGGCAGTCGCCGCATTCTCTTAAGAATCCGGTGCATCCTCCGGCATGGTGGCATACACCGGTCATGTTCCACATGTCGTGCATAATCCAGACCACGGGCTTTCCAAGCGCGAGAATCTTCCTCATCCCCTTGATGCTCAGCATACCTTGATTGACCCAGCCTAAGAATATCGCGTCTGCATCCTTCACCCATGGATGATTCCAGAGCCGCAGTCCCTCTGAGGCCGGATCTATCTTGAAAAGGGTATCCCGGTTAAATCCGTTATGGGTATATACATCGAGACGCTCCTTCATAAATGCATACTGTATCTTACGGAATGAAGCGCAGACTTTCACAAAATCAGACTTGCTCAGCTTCTCGCACACCAGCATCCGCGCGTCCACACCGGCGGCCCGTAATGCCTCGACGAGGCGATACGTCACGACCGCAGCTCCGCCACGCATATCACTGCGGCTTAGGAAGGTGAGTTTCAGTCTTTTTTCAGCCATGTCTCAAACCGGTATCTGTTTCCGTTTCCATCTTCCATCCACTCGCCAGCATCCTGAAGACGCCAGTCATGCCTGAATTCAGGAAACCATGCGTCGACTCCTTCCGGGGCTTCGGCGTCTATATTTGTGATGTAGAGGCGCGAAGCAAGCGGTAGCAACGAGGAATATACATCCGCGCCTCCTATTACGAACGCTGTCTCCGCCCCTTCACATGCCTTAATGGCATCTGCGAAGGATGCTGCGGCCACGCCTCCGTCTACATCCGTCATGCTCCGTGAAAGAACTATGTTTAGCCGCCCGGGCAATGGTCGTTTAGGCAGCGATTCCCATGTTTTACGGCCCATGATGACCGGATGCCCGGTCGTGAGCCGTTTAAAATTCTTCAGATCAGCCGGAATATGCCAGACAAGGTCGCCATTGCGTCCAAGTTCGAGACTCCTACCGATGGCGGCTATCATGGCCAGCTGTGTCCTCTCGCTCATACGCTCACCTCCCCCTTTATCGCCGGCCATGGATCATATCCTTCCAGCGTGAAATCATCGTATTTGAAATCGAATATATCCTTCACGCCGGGATTGATTCTCATCCGGGGAAGAGAGCGGGGCTCACGTGTCAGCTGGAGGTCCACCTGATCAAGGTGGTTAAGGTATATATGCGCGTCCCCGATGGTATGGATGAATTCACCCGCCTCAAGACCGCAGACCTGTGCGAGCATCATAGTGAGCAGGGCATATGAAGCGATATTGAATGGTATGCCCAAGAAGCAGTCGCCGCTCCTCTGATAAAGCTGAAGCGAGAGTTTTCCGTCGCAAACATACATCTGGAAAAAGGCGTGACACGGAGGCAGGTTCATGTTATCAAGGTCGGCAACATTCCATGCGCTGACAATGATTCGCCTTGAGTCCGGATTGTTCTTCAGTGTGTCAACGGCCTGCTTAATCTGGTCTATGTGGCCGCCGTCATAATCCGGCCATGAACGCCATTGATAGCCGTAAATATGCCCGAGTGAGCCATCGGGATCCGCCCATTCGTTCCATATCCTGACTCCGTTGTCCTGAAGATATTTCACATTGGTGTCACCTTTCAGAAACCAAAGGAGCTCATGGATGATGCTTTTAAGATGCGTCTTCTTCGTGGTAACGAGCGGAAAACCTTCTGATAGGTCGAAGCGCATCTGATATCCGAAAGTGGATATCGTACCGGTGCCGGTACGGTCTTCCTTCCGGTGCCCGTTTTCCCGAATATGTCGTAATAGATCGAGATATTGCTTCATTATAATTGAGAATTGAGAATTCAGAATTGAGAATTATTTGAATCCTGAATTGAGAATTCCAACGAGTGTCTGCCCCTCATCTGGATAATTCTCAATTCACAATTCTTAATTCTCCATTAACATAGGAGTCTGCCGTCCACGTCCGCGGTTTAACTGGAAGCGAATTGCATCGTTAGGGCAGACAGCCGTGCAATCGAAGCAACGCACGCAACGCGAGTTGTCGACATGGCGATCCGCTACCTTTATGCACATCGACGGGCATATGTCTTCGCATTTCATGCAGCTGATACACTTGTCAGGGTCGATGGCTATGTGCATGAGTGTCTGCGAGTGCAGGCATCCCAGGGCCGTTCCTATTGGGCAGACCATAGTGCAGAATATTCTCCCCCACTTCCATGCTGATAACAGAACTGCGACGATCACCACCACTCCCACTGCGATACCGACTCCCAGAGACACGCCGATCGTCTGCCACGTCATCTCCGTATCGGCATGACGCACGGCGGAGGCAACATTACGCATGATGTTCCATGGCTCTATCACGTATGCGACAGCCCATATTCCGACCACAAGCGACACAACATAGGCGAGAAGTATGATAATCCAAACTCTCTTAGGCGCACTATATCGGAAAGTGTGTTTCGGGTCAAGCCTTCGTCTGCTCCAGACCACGAGATCCTGGAGAGTACCGATCGGACAGACTGTAGCGCAGTAAACACGCCCGAAAAGAAGAGTGGCTATTATCCACGCTACGGTGACGCCGAGACACGACTGAATAGCCGACGGAATAATCTGAGACTGCTCCGATATCAACGCGTAGACCGGTGCTCTGGTGCCAAGCAGGAGCCAGAGCAGTGACACAAACAGCATCACCAGGGCCAGCATTATCCGGAATTGCCGCATCTTTGGGTTGTCGGGTTGTCAGGTTATGAGTTGAAGAGTTGGGTTATCTTTTCTTTCCTTGTGCTTTCTGCTGCTGGCGCATCATTTCCTGCTGCTGCTTCTGCATCTCTTCGAGACGGGCCATCCAGCCTGATTTCTTCTGAGGCTTTTTAGCATTTTCCTTCATAGTGCGTCTTACGTCTTCCTCCTTGACAAACCACTTACGGATGGCATAAGTCTGGATGATCGTGATCAGCAGCGAGAGGAAATAATAATAGCTGAGGCCGGCTGCATAGTTGTTGAAGAAGACAAGGAACATGAGGGGCATCAGATACATCATCCATTTCATGCCAGGCATTCCACCGCTCTGGCTCTGCATAGTAGAGCGAGTGTAGATGATGTTGGTGGCCGTCATGAGCAGACAGAATAACGAGATATGGTTGCCGAAATATTCTGTCACCAAGGGTATATTACCGCTCCAAGAAATGATGGCATCGGGAGCCGCAAGGTCATGTGCCCAAAGGAAAGACTGTCCTCGAAGCTCGATACAGTTCGGGAAGAACGTGAACATCGCGAAGAGTATGGGCATCTGCAGAAGCATAGGCAGACAGCCCGACATCGGACTGGCACCAGCCTTGCTATAGAGAGCCATCGTTTTCTGTTGGCGCACCATAGCGTTGTCGTTGCCGGGATACTTATCGTTGATCTCCTTGATGTCAGGAGCGAGTATGCGCATCTTTGCCTGAGACACATAGCTCTTATATGTGAGCGGGAAGAGCACGAGTTTCAGCAGGATTGTGAGCACGAGAATCACGATACCATAGTTCCAGCCGAAGCTGCCAAGGAAGTTGAAGACCGGAATAACGATGAGCGTGTTGATCCAGCGGAAGATGGGCCAGCCAAGAGGTATGAGCTTGGTCAGCTTAAGGTTCTCGTCCTCATACGTATGCTTGTCTATTTTGTTGAGAAGAGGATAGAGGTTTGGGCCAATATAATAGTTGAAGCCTACAGGATTCTCCACGTTCCAGTCATAGTCATTTACTTCGGCGTCTGCGGTAAGCGACTTCAGGAAGACGCTCCCTTTCAGCACCTCGCTGTTGAAGTCAGCGCTGTTGAAGTTCTTGTCGGCGATGAGGACGGAAGAGAAGAACTGGTTCTTGAACGCTATCCATTTGAGTTTCTGCTGGCGCTCCTTGCTCTTGTTGGAGTTTTCCGACATCTCTTCCACGGATCCTCCGAGGAACTTATATGCCAGTCTGGAGTTACGCTCCTCAAACATTCTTCCCTTTTCCTGACGGTGGATGTCCTGATGCCAATTGACACCAAGTTTACGGACATTGCTCTGCACTATCGGAGCCATATTTTTCTGCACCACTTCCATCTTAACCATATAGCTGTCGCCTTTCGGAAGAGTGTAGCGGATGCCCCAGAAAGCGTCGGCAGAAAGAGGAAGAGCCATAAGCACGGTGGAATCGGTCACCTCGCGTGGCGTGAAATATAGGTCAGCAGTAGCTACTTCCTGAGGTAACGGAAGTGTGAAGCTCATCTGATTTGACTCGGAGTCGAACATTACGACTTTCTTCTTCACCTTCTTTGTCTCGTCGGGATCATATTCTGTGTCGTATTTTTTGAGTTCTGCACGACTCACAATGCCACCCTTCGACGAAAGGTCGATCTTGATGACTTCGTTTTCGAGCGTTATAGTCTTGTCGTCTCCTGTCAGGAAAGCCGCAAATCTTCCGTAGCGTCCGATAGAGTTGGACAGAGAGCGCACCTTGTCGATGGCAGCAGTGTGCTCCGCCGCTGTCATGACGGAGAGATTGTTAGCTGAAATGTCTTTCCAGTCCAGTGTCTTGCCATTGACGGCTACTGTTCCATAGATTGAGTCTCCCTGAAGAGAGAGCCTGACACCATTGGAATTGATTTCCACGGCGGTCTTGCCTTCTTCGGTGGAGACGGGAGTTCCGTTTGAAAGGATGTTCTTGGCCAGCCATTCACGCTCGGTGTCAGAGAAAAGCGCGGCGGCTGTGGGAGTGTTGTCGGCGACTGTCTGTTCTGTCTGGGCCTGTTCCTCCAC
>JAIDTS010000239.1 GCA_029060585.1 Muribaculaceae bacterium | reverse complement strand
TCATTCATCAGTCACGATGCCCGCATCGCTCCTTCTTCATGAAGAAAAATCCACTCGAAGACCTGACGAAATCTTAATAAAAAAATAAGTTTAAACAACTTCAATAAAAAATGCCGGCTTCCAGGCATGAGATGCTGGAAACCGGATTTAATGTGTCGCCGTGTAGCCGATCACTTGCCAAGGCCGTCGGCGGGCTTGAACTTCACGACCTTGCGTGCTGCGATCTGGATCTTCTCCTTTGTGCGAGGGTTGATGCCTTCGCGTGCGGGCTTCTCCTGCACACCGAATGTGCCGAAGCCGATGAGCTGTACTTTGTCTTCATTGGCGAGCGCCTGCTCGATTGATTCGAGAACTGCGTCTACGGCCTTCTTCGAGTCTACCTTGCTGAGGCCTGCCTTAGCAGCTACTTCATTGACGAGATCTGTCTTATTCATAATTATAAATTTAGGGTTATAGTATATTCTCTATATATTAACGTTTTTCAGAACGCAAATATAATGTTAAAAACGTTAACAGCAAACTTTTCAAAGAAAAAAAATTAAAAAAAACATAAAATTTTGCGATTTTCCCCTCTATCGGACATAAATGCGGACTAATTTTGCTAAATTTGCACCCTGAAACAGTAACAAACCCAAAAAAAGTGTAAATGTATAGCTCATCATCGTCGGGCGGCTGGTGGCGATCCATTCCGCCCGTGACCAAAAATCTCATCATCATCAACCTGATAGTCTGGCTGGCAGAAATTCTCGTGCCCGGCTTCTCCAATACTCTCGTAGACCGCCTTGGTCTGCACCTCTTCGGCAGCTCCCTTTTCAATCCTGCTCAGATTTTCACCTATATGTTCATGCACGACCCCAACAGCCCCGCGCATATACTCTTCAATATGTTCTCGCTCTGGATGTTCGGCCGCATCCTTGAGCAGGTATGGGGCGCGAAAAGATTCCTCACCTTCTATCTCGTCTGTGGCGTTGGAGCTGCACTCGTGCAGGAGGGTGTCTGGGAACTGACGTGGAAGACCGACTATATCAATGCACTCGTACGCCAGAACGGTGTAACTTATGAGCATATGGAAGCTGCCGTCGACGCCGCTTTGGCTGCAGGTGACCCCACATTGGCCCAAGTGATAGCAGGCTTCAAGTCGAGCATGGTGACTATCGGTGCCTCCGGCGCCATCTTCGGCATCCTTCTCGGATTCGCCTTCACCTTCCCCGACATGCCTCTCTATCTCTTCTTCATACCCGTGCCGATAAAGGCCAAATACATGGTGATCGGCTACGGCGTGATAGAATTCTTCCTTGGAGTGAGCGGAAGCGTCAGCACCGTGGCTCACTTCGCTCATCTCGGAGGCATGCTCTTCGGCATACTGATGCTCCTCTATTGGAAGAAGAAAGGCACACTCCATCGTTATAATTGAGAATTGTGAATTGAGAATTGTGAATACATCACTATGATAGAGAAGTGGAAATATTATTGCGGAGGTAGCGCTCTTCTGGCGTGGCTTACACTCGGGCTGGTCGCTGTCTGGCTCGCCGTCACGCTGCTCGCGCTCGTCGGCCGCCTTGCCGGCACCTATATTCCGGTGGCAGACTGGCTTACACTTCCCTCGCTGTTTTCCCTTTTCCTCTCCCGCCCCTGGACACTCCTTACATATATGGCGGTGCATTTCGAGGTGCTACATATGCTCTTCAATGTGCTTTGGCTGTATTGGTTCGGCCGTATTATGCTCCTCACCCTGACAGACCGGCATCTGGCATTTGCCTTCGTAGGAGGGGGCATCGCGGGAGGACTGCTTTTTCTCGCATCGGCAGCCCTCGGCTACGGCTACGGATGGCTCTGCGGATGCAGCGCGGCGGTGATCGCCGTGATGTGCGCCACCGCCCTCCGTCTCCCCGACCATCCGGTCCACCTTTTTCTTATAGGCGAGGTAAAGCTGAAATGGGTGGCCGTGGCCTGCTGCCTTCTGACTTTCCTCGGAGGAGGAGGCAATCAGGCCGCCCATATAGGAGGACTCCTCTGGGGCGTCGCCATGGGTCTGATGCTACGCAACGGAACAGACCCTACTGTCCTCATCCGTAGAACAGCAGGCCCGAACAGAAAAAGGGAACCCCTACGGAGCGCCGACCGCATGGTCAGGATAATGAAGGACCGTCAGGCAGACATACGCCGCCTTGACGAGCTCCTCGACAAGATACGCCTCTCAGGCTATGGATCCCTCACAGCCCGGGAACGCAAGGAACTCAACGAAATATCCTCACGAATCAAGAAATAGGCCTGGCTTTCCCCACGCTCACACTCTTTAATATTTTATCTTTAATCTTTAGCCAAGTGATCATCATCTCGCCCCTCATTCGCCTCGCACTCAAGATAGTGTCGGTAGTGCTCTTTGTCGTGACCGTCGCCGCCGCATTCGGCGGAAAGGTCAATCCGGAATACATGACGGTGCCCTCGGTGCTCGTCCTCGCTCTGCCATATCTTGCGATCGCCACATTCCTGACCGGAATCGCATGGCTTCTCTCAGGAAGGATCATAATGGCAGCTCTTGCGGCTCTGACTATTTTCGCAAGCTGGGGCACCCTGAAAGACGTCACGCCCGTAGCCTTCTCGAAATCGCCGCAGAATGAGACCCGCACATTCCGACTGATGACATTCAATTCGCTACATCTCGCCGACACGACAAAGCGCGACGCTCCCGGCAACCGGGCCATAAGGTTTCTCATCGAAAGCGAAGCCGACATAATCTGCCTTCAGGAACTCATGGATCTGGAGGACCCCGCCGAGATACACCATTGGAGCCGCCCGCTGATCGACTCGCTCTACGCAGCCCCTAC
>JAIDTS010000238.1 GCA_029060585.1 Muribaculaceae bacterium | reverse complement strand
AACGTCGTGATGAACGATGCCGACGAAGTATTCTGGCGCTGCAAGGACATAAAGATAAAGAACCTCAAGCTCCACGACGGCACATACCCCTTCATGTTTAGCGAGAACATCGAGGTGGACGGACTGGAATCTGACAGCAAATACGTGTTCCAGTATGTGAAGAACGTAGTGATCCGCAACGCGAAGATAACGACAAAGGATGCTTTCTGGGAAGTGGAGAACGTCACGATCTACGACTCCGAGCTCAACGGCGAGTATCTCGGATGGCACTCCAAGAACCTTCGCCTCGTAAACTGCCACATCACCGGTGAACAACCCCTATGTTACGCCGACAACCTGACGCTTGAGAACTGTACATTCAGCCAGGACTGCGACCGCGCTTTCGAATATTCGAATCTCAAGGCCTTAATTTCGGGCAAAATCACCAATATCAAGAATCCTACATCGGGAGAAATCATCGCGGATGAGATTGGTACAGTGACGATTGACAAGAACATCAAAGCTCCCGCCGACTGCAAAATCAGCCTAAAAAACGGAGGAGAAATAATCTACGATTAGAGAGTCTTCTGTAGTCTTCAGTCTTCAGTCTTTAGAGTAAAGTCTTCGAAAAAAATGATGAAATACGATTTTGACAGCGTGACTCCACGAAGGGGCACGCTTTCATATAAATGGGACAGCGCTCCGGAGGGGGTGCTCCCGATGTGGGTCGCCGACATGGACTTCAAGACGGCACCCGCCATAATCGATGCCCTGCGCAAAAGAGTGGACAACGGAATCTTCGGGTATACCCGTGTGCCCGATGAATATTACGAGGCTGTCATATCATGGTTCAGCCGCCGCCACGGTTGGACTATCGACCGCGACATGATGATCTACACTTCGGGAGTGGTGCCCGCCATCTCAGCAATCATCAAGGCTCTCGCAAGGCCGGGAGAGAACGTGCTGGTTCAGACTCCGGTCTACAACTGCTTTTTCTCCTCGATCCGTAACAACGGATGCGTCATCCTCGAGAGTCCGCTGCTCCGAGCCGGCGATACCTATGACATTGATTTCGGCCGACTCGAGAAAGATGCCTCCGACCCGAAGACCACGATGATGCTCCTCTGCAATCCCCACAATCCGGCAGGGCGAGTATGGAGTCGCGACGAGCTGAAACGAATCGCCGAGATATGCGCCAGAAACGGAGTGACGGTGATTTCCGACGAGATACACTGCGAGTTCGTTTTTGACGGCTACCGCTACACCCCTTTCGCCACAGTAGCGGAAGAGGCGGGATGCAGAGCTGTCGTCTGCGTATCGCCGAGCAAGGCGTTCAATATCGCCGGCCTGCAGATCGCCAATATCGTCGCTCCGGACGATGAGACCAGGGCGAGAATAGACAAGGCTATAAATATCAACGAGGTATGTGACGTAAACCCATTCGGAGTAATCGCCACAATCGCCGCCTACAACGAGGGAGAGGAATGGCTTCTTCAGCTTCTCGACTATATCAAGGGCAACTATGAGTATATGAAGGAGTTCTGCGAGAAGAATCTTCCCGACTTCCCCATCGCAAAACTCGAGGCTACCTACCTTGTATGGATGGACTGCACGAAGCTCGGACTGAAATCCGAGGCACTGGAGGAAAAGCTCATAGAGGACGTAAGTCTCTGGCTCAACGCCGGCACAATGTACGGCACCGTAGACGGCGAGGGCTACATGCGCTGGAACATAGCCTGCCCACGCTCTGTGCTCGCCGAGGGCCTTGAACGCTTCCTGCGATTCGTTAGAAAAGAATAATACAACTTAATACCATGATTTATCATGATGCAACATGATGCGTCATGATAAATCATGAGTTTTTTCGGACTAACTACTTATATGGACAATATTGCACCGGTGGCGAAGCGGCACGTCATCCTCGATGCTCTCCGTGGCTTCGCGCTTCTTGGCATCTGCATGGCCAACTTTCCAGAGTTCTCGCTCTATTCGTTTCTCCCTACAGAAGCGTCATCGATGATGCCTACTTCGGGATGGGATTTGATTACGAAATATTTCCTCAGCATTTTCGTCGACGGAAAGTTCTACACCATCTTCTCTCTGCTCTTCGGAATCGGATTCTCGATTATCATCTCCAATGTGGCGAAACGAGGAGGCAACGCTTTCGTCATCTTCTACCGCCGCATGGCGGTGCTGCTGATAATCGGATTCCTACACCTTATGTATATATGGAGCGGCGACATCCTCATGCTCTACGCACTGATGGGTATGATACTTCCGCTATTCCTTAAGGTGTCCGACAAAGCGTTGCTATGGTGTGCTGGCATCCTGATATTCCTTCCGGTAGCGCTCGATTTCATATTGGAGGCTGCCGGAGTATCTCTGTCGGCGCCCATCGTAGACTGGCAGTGGCGTGAATGCGCAAAGGTAGGAATCACGGAGGAAAACTTCGCATATTGGCTGCGCGATGCCGACAGCTACGGCAAGGTATTCGACTTCCTGATCCAGGGAGCAATAGTGAGGATTCAGGAGTTCGTTGACGGCCACCGCTGGTTTAAGGTGTTGGGGCTCTTCATGATAGGACTCTATATAGGACGCCATCGGCTCTACGCCGACCTCGAGACAAGACAATCCCTTCTCCACAAGGCGGCCGGTTGGGGACTCGGTCTCGGCCTCCCTCTTTCCTGCCTTTATGCATGGGATTCGATTTCAGGCCATCCGTATGGTCTTGGGATACATTCCCTGATATATTTCCTTAGTGTCTATCTGACAGCCTTCGGATACATTGGCGCCATCTGCCTTCTCTATCTGCGATATCGAGATGCGGCGTGCTGGAGGATTCTCGCCTATCCGGGACGCATGGCGCTGACCAACTATATCGGTCAGTCACTGATAGGAATGCTCATCTACTACGGAACCGGTTTCGGATTCGGAGCCGACACCGGCCTCATCTACGTGGAGCTGACTGTTTTGTGCGTATTCATCTTCCAGATATGCTTCAGTGCGGTATGGCTACGCTACTTCCGCTTCGGCCCTCTCGAATGGATCTGGCGATGCCTCACCTACCTCCGGGGATTTCCACTTATAAAAAATTAATGACTCTACTTTAGCAATCTCTAAAAATCTCACAGAGTCCCCCGAGCACTGTCGCGCCTTCTTAAAGCTAATTAAACTTGAGGAAAGACGCGGTAATGGCCTCACGCAGAGAAGCAGAGGGCTCGCCGAGATTATTCATTAACAATGACGACACTCGGAAGCAGAGTGCGCTGAGGCTCGCTCGCTTCGCTTCGCATTGCATTAGTGGGGCAGTCGCGGTAGAGGTGTCGCGCTGTTGGATGGGAAGGAAGGCAGGGATTCTATTGAGTACAGGGGTAAATTGGTCATCCAGGCCTCCTTACGGTAGTCAGACATGGAAAAGCGATAGGCTTCCGGCGATGAATTGTCCGCGACAAACTGCCTGAGACTTCTTGCCCTAAGATTTTCTTCAGCCTTAACCTCTATAGGGATTACATTTCCATTGGCCTGAATCAGGAAATCAATCTCAAGCTGGGAGTTAGCCTTGGCGAAATAATAAAGTTCGTTATGCAATATGAGTTCCTGAAGTGTATATTGCTCAGTAAGAGCTCCTTTGAACTCAGTAAAGATACTGTTGCCTTTCACAATTGTTTCGGAATCAAGCGATGACATCGCACCCAGCAATCCCACATCAAGGGAAAATAGCTTAAAAATGGACTCTTCTTCATAACTCTTAAGTGGAATTCTCGGCGCAGAGACATTGCATATCTTATATATGAGCCCACTATCAATAAGCCATTGAAGAGCGGTCTCGTACTCCCTTGCCCTTGCTCCTTCCCTCACGAGGCCATAGATAAACTTGCGGTTCTCCTTAGAAAGCTGTGCAGGCAAGGAGTTCCAAAGCTGCCTTATGCGTGGCACAATCTCAGACGGAGCATGCTTTGAAAAATCAAAGTCGTAGCTATGGAGTATTTCCTCTTGTATTTCTCTGACTTCATCAAAATCACGGCGCAGACTGAATGCAAGCACGGCCTCGGGCATACCTCCTACAAAATAATACATTTTGAGGAGTTCCTTCAGTTTCGGTGCGAAAATGTTTATACCATTCCAATCGCCTGCTTCAAGCAATTTCTCCAGATTCTCCTCCCCTATTGCGATAAGGAATTCCCAGAATGACATCGGCCTTAATGTCATAAACCTCACTTTACCGACAGGGAAAGATGAATTACGGTGCAGTTCTATTCCGAGAAGACTACCTGCTGCCACCACATGCTGTTCGGGTGCATTCTCGCAGAAATACTTCAATGATATCAGTCCGTTTTCAGCATCCTGTATCTCATCCATAAAAATTAGTGTCTCCCCAGGAATGATATCCTCGTGGGTAGCTGCTTTGAGAGAAGTAAGGATTCTGTCAGTATCGAAATCGGTTTTAAAGAGGTCTCTTAGATATATCTGCTGCTCGAAATTCACATATACCATGTTCTTGTAATGAGTGGCTGCAAATTCCTTGACGAGCCAGGTCTTACCAACCTGTCTCGCCCCTTCGATGATCAGTGGCTTACGGCGAGGGGAGCACTTCCATTTCTCAAGATCATTTATTGCGAATCTTTTCATCTTTCTTATGGTTTTGTATGCAAAATTACATACAATTTTCCACATCCACAACAAGTCATCACATTTTATGAACATACTTTGTGAAAATATTCACATTTTATGGACTTATTTTGTGAAAATCACCACATTTTATGGATATACTTTGCGGACATAAGTAGCTGGTCAAATTAAAACGATAGAATAATTACTCCTGAAAGTAGATGATCTCGTATATTCTCCACTTGCCGATTCCGGCCGCTTCGGCATTGTCGCTCGGTCACGATGCCCGCATCGCACCCTCACTCCGCAGCCAAATCGCCTCGAAATCGTCGGCGCTGATAATATACGTTTAATTTGACCAGCTACTTACCAAATATTCATATTTTTTTCTGATTCGGCATGCAAGGTTTTCTCATTTATGTATTTATTATGTAGAGGATCGATTCCAGAATACAGTTTTTATCTAAATGAATACATTATGAAGAAATATGCCTGCATGGCGGCATTGGCAGCCGCCTTCATGCTCGGAGGATGCTCCGACAATGCCGACTCTCCCGGAAATCCCGAGCCTGGAACTACTCCTGCAACAGAATGGAAGGGACAGAAGCCACTCAAGGAGATAGCAGCGAAAAACGTGGGAAAAGCCAACGGATTCGCCATAGACCTTTTCCGGAGCATATTCAAATCGCAAGGCAATAACGTCTGCATATCACCCACAAGCGTGATGGCTGTCTTCGCTATGATGGCCAACGGCGACGACGGAGCTACACGCGACGAGATTCTTGAGATATTAGGATATGACAAGGGAGAGAACGGGCTCGCAGACCTCAACACGTACTGCAACGCGCTGATGGCCGAAGCCGTCAGCACCGAGGGCGTCACACGGTGTGAGTTCACCAATTCCATATGGCACGACCCTACGCTACCGATCATGACTCAGTTCGCCTCCGACATAGAGAATATCTTCGGGGGTACCCTCTTCCCGATATGGCTGGGCGACCAGGCAGGAATGAACGCCGTCAACGAATTCGTAAATGAGCATACCTACGGCATGATTCCCGAGCTCCTTACCGAGCCCATGAATGTAAGGCTCGCAGTGCTGAACACAACCTATTTCAAAGGGACATGGGAAAATGAATTTGACAAAAAATACACTCGTGATGCTATATTTCACAATGCGGACGGAACGGATTCAGAGACTCCCTTCATGTGGATGCACACAGACATGACCTACTGTTCGCACGGCAACATGAGAGGAGTCGTGCTTCCATACGGAGGCGACCGCTATACAATGACTGTGATCCAGCCCTCGGATGGCACCGATCTCGACACCATGCTTGCCGG
>JAIDTS010000237.1 GCA_029060585.1 Muribaculaceae bacterium | reverse complement strand
ATAATAATCTTGCATGGAGGCTGCCTGGTTATTATGCAACTAACCGGACACGTGAAGCCGAACATCATCCCAGTCAATGTTGGTTTTCAGGGTGTTGTTTATGAAAGCCGTCTTTTGATTTAGCTCGTAGATGAACTTGCCAGACAGGGAATGCGAGCGATCCACACCTCTGCGGTTCTCGGTGACAACGCGGTCGCCGCCGTTGAGAAAGTAAGTCGTGATGTTGGCGGCTTCAGCGGCAACCCTGTTGAAGGAGTAGTCGATCTGGGTCTTGAACTCTCCTCTTCCGAATTTCCACAGACTGTTAGTAGAAACAAGAGCTGAGCGGTTGAAAAGGGTACGCTTACGGCTTAGATTAGGCACACCGGGCATCGATACATTGACATATGGACTAAGGTATGTTCCCCGACGGGAGGCGAAGAAGTCTGTTGCCTGGACCGACAGGTCCTCACCGATGTTGTTGGTCTTCAACGTTGTGATGTTCTGGAACCCGTGCATGACCGCCATGGCGAACAGTTCTCCGTCCCATAAGGCACCTTCCGGTTGCCATGAGTAGCCACCAGCGGCATCGCCATGGAATGTCCAGGTAGCCTTAGCCTTGTTCTTAAGTTTAAGGTTGATCGCGGCCTTGTCGGAAAAAGAAATGCCGGCAAGCACCTGCATTGGCTGATGATTCTCCATCACCTCTACAGCGCCAACGTCTTCATGGCTAATGCCATTGGTTGCGATACCATATTTGCCTCCGAGCAGGTCGGAGCCCTCGATGTAGAATTTGTTGATGTCCTCACCCTGATACTGTATCTTGCCGGAACTTTCCACGTTGATACCGGGCATTCGTTTTAGTACGTCACCGATAGAGCGGTCCTGAGCCTGTGCGAAACTGCCGACATTGTAGGTTATGGTATCTCCCTGTTCCCTTATCCTGTCAGCCTTTACGGTGACTTCTTTAAGAATTGTAGATCCCGGTTCAAGAAAGACCGTGAGTGGAAAGGACACACTGTCAAGAGGAATTGACTGCTTGGCGAAACCCATCATCGATACTTCAAGACGACAGCCTTCAACTGAAGGAACAGCCATCTCAAAACTGCCGTTTGACTTTGAAGAAGCGAATTTCTTTATCTTGCCGTCAGATCCCTTCACTATTACGGAAGCCCCGGTCAAAGGTGAGCTGTTTTCCTTCTCAATGATGGTTCCCGACACATTGACCTGAGCCTCGGCAACTACCGCAGCCAATATAAAGAGCAGAAATAAGAAAAGTTGATTCATATTACTCATGATAATCTGTTTCGAGGAAGTCATCTTTGCCAGTGTAATCAACATTCACTTTAACTGCACCGTTTGTCATGGCACTTATCTGAGCAGATCTATTACGGCGTCCGTAATCTCTCATTTTCAGATAAGTTTTTCTTTTGGTTTTATATAATTTGTCAGGATCAATTAAGACCGGTTTGAAAGTTTCATTGCACTGCTGTAGCCCTGTGATGATAAAGCCATACTCACCATCTTCTGTCTCGGCTTTCATTATCAGCCCCGGAAGTCCGCACAGTTGCCATGGACCATCCTGCACAGGAATATCCGTTGCAAACCAAGCTTTCCATTTTCGTCCATGATAGTATGCCGAGGCAAGATTGCATTCATAATCAAGCACAGTATGGGTAGAATCGCATAGCTCCCAGTTAAGTTCATTCATATCGACAGTATACTCATATTCGTCGGCACCATTGGTTTGCCATACGGATATCAGGTTGTCTGAGAATTGTTTCCTGCATTTATAGTGACTTTTCGACATAAGGCCTGCTTTTTCGAGAATGGCAAAAGCATCGGCTCCTGTCTCGCTGAACTCTCTCAATGCATCAGCCAACGCCTGATCCAGGATAACTCTGCCGGAAGGATCATTTTCTAGAGAATCAATATAGAAGGTTTGCGGGTCATAAAAGTAAGATGATCCGTTTCCTATCTGGAGAATGAATTTGTCTTCATGTATATACGGCTGCTTATCATTTGAACCTTCACGACGATTCCATTCAGTATATTGAGCTTTCAGGATCGCCATCGGGTGTTCACCCAAGGCTATGATAGCTGCAGTGCTAAATATCAATGATGTCAGTATTCTTTTCATAATAGCATAGCTTTCTATATTCTACTGCAAAGATAATACTAATTATTTAGTTATGCAACTTATTAATTAGTTTTTTTTAAAATCCTATCACATCTTAGCTTTTTTAGCAACCAAATCGTCTCGAAACCAACTGAGTGTATGATATTCGTTTAGCTATAACAGCTACTTATCAGCATGAATATAATCAATTTCGAGTCCTTGGAAATTCGGATCAAAAGAGGAGTAATACTCCGAGATTTCATCAATGCTTAACTCCTGTCCTCCTGGAAATCGCAATTTGATGCCGGATTCAGGATACATTGCCTTGAGCTCTGCAATATAACCATCTATTGATTTTGAAGAATGTTTTATGAACTCAAGTCTATTGCCCTTGCTATAATACTCAGGGACCTCCATTACAGGGATGCTTTCGGCAGTATATTCCAGGCCTGTGGCAACAAAAGTATGGTTCCCAGAGTAATCGGACACCATAAGTATCATACCGGGAGGTCCTTCAAATTTCCAAGGACCGTCGTGAACGGGTATTTCAGGTGTAAACCATGCCGTCCAATGTACACCATGATAGTCCGTTTCTGCCATGATGCATTCGTAATCCAATACAGTTTTTGTAGAATCTTCTACAATCTCCCAATTCATTTCCTCAAAAGGTTCATCATAATAAATATAGTCTTCATTGTTGTCCTGATACACACGAAGGTTTTGATTATCAAATGATTTAAATACATAGGTGCTCACACTTCGATTCGGAACTAAACTGCCCTGACCATTAGCCTGCATAGCTGATGCCATTTGTCCGTATGCGTTTCTGGCATTCTCATCGTGAGCGCTCTTATCAAGGAAGTATGTGTTTGGATTATAAAAAGTGGAACTCTTGTAGTCTGTATGCAGAATATACTTGTCTACTCGTTCCTTCTTCTTGTCTTTATAAACTTTTTGATGATGCTCAAAGCCAATGCGTATATTATCAGTTTGAGCAAATGAAGGCCAACCTGCTAAATATATAATAATAAAAGTGATTACTCTACAGATCTTCATAATGATGTAACTTAAGTTTCGGTTTGACAATGTATTTTCATCCTGATAAATAATCCTCAGAGGGGCAAAGGGCTTGCTGATGTATTTGAATATTCTCTTTAGCAGACGGCGAGAGATATACGATTCCTGTCGGCTAAAGACAAATCATCTACAAAATTAGCAATAAAAACTGAACAGACCGAAATAAGGAGGCTAATTCGTCTCGGAGAAGGCGAATTATAAACTTGGATTTATATTTTAAGGGGAATTACTGCTATAGTGAAATGGAAGGACCCCGAGATGATGGCTCGGGGTCCTTGTAGATTATGTAATGAATTGGACTTTTACGTTTCGATTATTCGTCCGGTTCTTGTTCTTTCTTAGCTGCAGGCTTACGGCCGGGCTTGCGTCCCGGTTTTTTCTTTTCTACAGGAGCATCTTCAGCCTTCTTGACAGCTGTTTTGGCGGCTTTCTTTGCAGGAGCTTTCTTCTCCTTCGTAGTCTTTTTCTCTATGGCGGGAGCTTCTTCTACTACAACCGCGGCGTAGTTGCTGTCTTCAGCTTCGAGGATGTTCTTGCGGAGGGATTTCACTTCCTTAGATAGCTGCTCAATTTCGGAAGACTGATTGCGGATGGTCAGAAGCAGGGAGTTGAGTTCCTCGTTGTCGACGTTTTCGGGGAACTGCTCTTCTACGCGCACAAGGAAGTCTGCGAGCACATTCATGTAGTTGGTGAACGCAGAGAAGGGGCTGTCGTAGGGGCTGAAAGCCGCGTCTGCCTGATTGTTGGTGGCCATATAGAAGAAGTGGTCGCTGCCCTGAAGGTATTCCCAGTCCTGCTGGATTTTACGGTCTTCCACCATAGACACTCGCTCTGCGATTCCATAGAGCTTGTTGAGGGCCTCACGCTGAAGGTCGTTGCCTTTCCATGCCGATACGTCGATGCGAGTGCCGTCAACATAAGAGATGGCGTATGGAATAGTCACGGTATCGACTGCCTTGAGTTTTCCTACAACATCTGAAGGGGAAGTGAACCGAACTCCCTTTTCCTTTCCGAAACGAGGAAGAGCCTTTAGGAAGTCAAAGATTCCGGAGCTTGCCGGAATGAATCCGCCGAATGTGTCCATGCTGAGGGCAATGTTGACAATCTGTTCTTCAGCCGGCATCTCAGCGATCCAGTTGACGAACTTATCAGCAGTGAGGGGATATTCCGCCCATTCTGTATTGTTGAAATTGTGGGCGATATCTGCAGCGAGTTTGTCGTTTGTGAAGAGGAGCTTAAGCTTGGGAGCTGTAGCGGATGAGTAAACGTAGTCAGGACTCTTCCATCCGAGGATATGCTTCGCACCTGGCACTATAGCGGCCTTGAATCCCATAGCCTGAATCAGGGAGGCGATATCGTCGTCGTAGATGAATTCGGTATTGGCGAACACCTTCGGTGTCTGACTAAATACCATCTTAATGGTCTTCTGCTCCACTTTCACCTGGCGCATGAACTCTTCGGGATCCTCGAGAGCCGCAAGAGAGTGTGCAAACGTGCCTGCGAGGAATTCCACGCATCCCTTATCGGAAAGCTTCCTTAAAAGTTCGATCACTTCGGGCTCGGACTGCTGAAGCTGCTCGATTGCTGTACCGGAAATCGAAATTGCGCACTTGAAGTCCTGTCCGTATTCGTCGGCCATTTCAAGGAGCGTGCGGCACATCGGGATATAGCTGCGTTCCGCGAGGTTTGAGATGATGTCTTCGTTGGCGAAGTCATCATAGTAGTAGTGGTCGTTGCCGATGTCGAAGAAGCGGTATCTCTTCAGACGGTATGGCTGGTGTATGTTGAGATAAAAACAGACGTTTTTCATAACTTGTATCTTGTGATGAGTGAATATTAATTAATGGTTGCGGGCGGCGATTACATCCTTATAGATGTCGATCACCTTCTTGCCCACTTTCTCCCAAGTGATTCCGTGGATTTCCTCGATGCCTTTGTCGCGGAGGGTCTTGTACATGGCCGGATAGTGTAGGATACTGTGGATAGCGTCCGCCATGGCGTCGATGTCCCAGTAGTCGGTCTTAATGACGTTGGTAAGAATCTCGGCGCATCCTGACTGTTTGGAAATAATGCTCGGCACTCCCATCTCCATAGCCTCGAGAGGCGAGATTCCAAAGGGTTCGGACACCGAAGGCATAATGTAGACATCAGAGTCGCGGAGCATCTCATAGACCTCCTTACCGCGGAGGAATCCGGTGAAATGGAACCGGTCGGCAATGCCTCGTTTTGCAACGAGTTTGATCATAGCGTCCATCATGTCGCCACTGCCGGCCATTACGAAACGCACGTTCTTATCTTTCTGAAGAACCTTTACGGCAGCCTCGACGAAATATTCGGGACCTTTCTGCATAGTGATTCGGCCGAGGAAAGTCACGACCTTCTCGCCTTCGGTGCGTCGCTTTATGTCGAGGTATTCCTTATCAAGAGGAATAACGGCGTTGTGCACGGTCGAGACCTTCGCCGGATTGATGCCGTATTTGTGGATTACTGTCTGGCGCGTAAGCTCCGACACGCACATGATATGGTCGGCGTTCTCCATGCCGTCTTTCTCGATGGCGAATACGGTAGGGTTCACATTGCCGCGTGAGCGGTCGTAGTCTGTTGCGTGGACATGAATCACGAGCGGTTTCCCAGTGACGTTCTTGGCGTGTATACCGGCAGGGTAGGTCAGCCAATCGTGGGCATGTATGATGTCGCATTCCACGGTGCGTGCGATCACACCGGCCACAATCGAATAGTTGTTGATCTCCTCGATGAGGTTGTCGGGATATCGGCCTGAGAATTCTATGCATCCGAGGTCGTTGAGCTTCATGTAGTTGAAATCGGCGTAAATATGGTCTCGGAGGTCGTAGTAAAGCTGCGGGTCCATCACTTTGCCGATACGGCTTTCAACATAGTCCCAGCTGACATCGCGCCATGCAACCGGAGTGCAGTTGGCGCCGATGATGCGGGCGAAGCCTTTCTCTTCGTCGCCCCAGGGCTTTGGAATCACGAAAGTGATGTCCATGTCTCCGTTGGCGTGCATTCCCTTGGTCAGACCGTAAGAAGCAGTGCCGAGGCCTCCAAGGATATGCGGTGGGAATTCCCACCCGAACATTAATGCCTTCATATCTGGTTAATTATCGTAGTTCTGTAATTTGTTGAGTTCTTTCACGTTCTTGATGGTGCGCAGTATCTCGCCGACATTCTTGGCGGTGGAAACAGCTCCGCGTCCTGCAAATGGGGGATTGCCGTCATACATCTCGCTGAGCGAACCGATGCAGTTTTCCGACATATCATCTTCGTAACCGATTAGCTTACGCTCGATGAATCCGAGGCCGCTCACGCCGAACACCTTGATATAGGCGTCGGCGTAGAATCCGAACAGCCAGGGGCGTACGGGACCCTGATGGACTGCGAATTCACGTTCCACCGGACCTCCGACATAGTTGGGACGGTAGGCATAGCTCTTCGGGCTGAGCGAACGAAGTCCCTTGGGGGTGAGCAGCTCTCGGGTAGCGAGGTCGAGAACCTTACGGCGCTGGCGACGGTCAAGGGGACTGTATTCGAGACCGATAGCTATCACCATGTTTGGGCGAACCTCCACGTCGGCGTATGAGCCGTTGACGTAATCGTAGAGATAGCCAAAATCATTGAGGAAAGTCTCGATAAAGCTTACCTTCATCTTGTCGGCGAGAGCCGACAGCTCGTCGATATACGACTGCATTTCCGGGATTCCCTCATAGAGGGATACAAGGAATCGCAGTGCATTGTACCACAATGCGTTGAATTCAACGATATAGCCGCTTCTGGGAATAATCGGGCGTCCGTTGATTGAAGCTGAAAGCCAGGTCACCGGAGTATCCGTACCGTTGCTCGTCAGTAGGCCGTTGGAATTAAGGTGAAGATTCTTGATACGTTCGTTGCGGATATCCTCCACGAGGCGTTTTACATCTTCGCCGTATAGGTCACGGCACGCACGAGTATCTGTAGCACGGCGATACTGCTGAATTGCCCATATGGCCCAGAGAGGAATGTCCGGGAGGTCGATCTCATGAATGGTACGGTCTTTGTCGCCAGTCTCGATATACTTCTTTAGAGCCTTCAGGAAGGTTCCCATAATCTGGATATAGTCATCCTTATGATCGATTGCGAGTGTACAGCCGGGGAGAGCCATAAGTTCATCGCGGGCGCGAACATTATACCAAGGGAATCCCGCCATGATATACATACCGCTTTTGTTTTTAAGATAGAACTGCTTGGCCGAGTTCTTGAGGCAGTTGTAGAAACTTGTGCGCGGCGTGCGGCTCTTGATCTCGTTGTCGTAAAGGGCCTCGAGTTCGGCGGGATCGATTTCCGATGTTCCTGCGCTGAAGATGATGCTCTCACCCTTCTTGATAGGGAGCTCGAAATAGCCCGGCACCCAGAGGTCTTCTTTATAGGGTATTCCACGGTCGCGGTCTTTGTAATACTCAATGCCTTTGTACCAATGACCGTCGTCGACCCACTTCACCGGCTTATTGAACTGCATCACAAGATCGGGATAACCTGAGTAGAGGCAACATGAAATACCCTCGGCTACGTGGCGAATCTCCTTGTTGATGGCGGTATTCTCCACTACGAGGTCGTTGGCGTTTCGGAAAGCGAGCATGGGGCGGAACTGCAGGGTCGTGTCGGAGTGAGCGTCGACGAGCGTATACTTTATCAGAATGCGGTTTTCATTGCTGATGAAAGTCTTCTGCTTAGTCAGGACAACGCCACCCACGCGGTAGGTCATTGTAGGTACAGTCTCGCAGTCGAACATGCGGATATACTTGTGACCGTTTGGGGAGAACACGTCGGGCCCATACTGGTGGAGACCCAGATTGAATGGAGCGCCATGCTGGATCACGGTCTCGTCGAGACTCGAGAGGAGCACGTGAGCCTTGTCGTCCATCTCGGGGATGGGAATGACGAGCAGTCCGTGCTGCTTGCGGGTGTTGCAGCCGACGATAGTCGTGCAGTGGTAAGCTCCTGATTTGTTGGTGCGGAGCATTTCCTTTGGAAGGCTCTGCTCCAGGTTTATCATAAGGTTTTTGTCAAATTTCAGGTAACTCATATCTGTAGTTATTCATTTATTTCATTAGACGCAAATTTAATCAAATTTTGTTTATTGGCAAAATAATGATGAATAAAAAAGGTCAAAAGTGTTGCATAACATAAAAAAAAGGGTTTATGACTGAATGTTTGTTGAATTTTCGTCAATATCAACGAAAATGTCAAGGTCCCTTATAAGCTTGTCGCCGGCCGCCTCATACATTCTTTCCGATATGTCGTTGAGTTCGGCGAGGGCCTGGCGGTAGGTAGTATTGAATTCAGGAATAAAGTCTTTCATTCCTGCTGATTCAACTCTTGCCACCACGTCCTTCACCATTATGCGGTCGGTGTCGGTGGTAGGAATGAGTCCCGGATCGTTCTTTCCGTCGCGGCTTTCAATAATCTGTATCAGTCCGGCTTTCTCAAGTCTGTCTGCAATGCCGCTGACCATTCTTATAGGGAGACCGTAGGTCATCGACAGGCTATTGCGTGTGGGAGCAGAGAGCCCGATATGGAAGCGACGGTAGATCACGGCCGTCACCACAAGTAGCACCTTGCGGAAATAACTCTCCGCTACAGTCGTGAGGTTTCCAAAGAAATTATATGAGAAGACGTTTTGCAGCGAGTAAGTCAGTCCGCAACCGGAGAGCAGAAGGAGCCAGCTGAGCTGCAGCCATATAAGCATAAGGGGAAGGAATGCGAAAGAGCCATATATGGCGTTATATTTCGAAACGTAGATCTGGCCGTTGAGAAAAAGCAGCTGAAGCACTTCGAACGCCACGGCGCAGAACGCTCCCGATATGGCTGCGAACTTAAACTCCACCTTAGTGTTAGGAATAAGCCAGAAGCAGAGAGTGAAGGCTCCCCATGTAAGAACTACCGGAAGAAGTTCCATGAATGCGTTGACCATCGGCGTCAGGAAAGCGAAAGGAACCGCGGCGAGAACGGTAGACGACATGAAAATCGAGATTCCGGAGCTCAGGATCATGAGGATTGGAATCAGTAGGAATATAGCTATATAGTCCTTTATCTTCTGAATCGTGTTGCGGCCGGTCTTGAGGTCCCAGATATTGTTGAATGCATCTTCTATATTACTGAGCAGCGATATCAGTGTCCAAAGTAGAACTATAAGTCCTACACCCACGAGGATTCCAGATGAAGCTTCCGCCAGATATGAATCGACGAACCCCAGGGCGGCCCCGAGCGCCTTGCTTTGCGATGGGAAGTAGGTATAAAGTTCCTTCTCCACAATCTCCTGAAATCCGAATCCCTTGCTTATGGCGAGCAGGAGGGCGAGAGCCGGCACCATTGCGAAGACTGTCTGATAGGTAATAGCCATGGACTTTATCTGAAGGTCACGATTGAGGAAGGCCTGTACGGTAAGATTAACTGTCTTAATGAGCCGTACCTTCATAGACTTGCTTGGGTCTGACCAGACACCGGAAACGCAATATTCATATGCGCGCTCCGCTTTTTCGATCAATTTGTCGATCCATCCAGAGCGTTTCGGCGCCTGTGATTCCTTTGCATTTTTACTGTTTTCTTCAGCCATAGTGAAATCCAAAAGTATATGTTTCAAAAAAAACGGGAGCGGACGAGATGCCGCCCCCTTAAAAGAATGCAGAAGGGATGTAAGCCGGGTTATGTAGCGATATCCTAGGAAGGAGAACCGCCGTCTGTCATTTATCTTGACCGTCTGTCGCCAGACGGCTCCGGCGCCGAAGCGCCGAGCAGCCTACCCCCCGGCAATGGACGAGCAGCCCTTAATTGCCGGTGTATTTGGCCTTGCAACCCATAGGATGTGCGGCATACCGTGTCGCCACGGCATCCGGTGGGCTCTTACCCCGCCTTTTCACCCTTACCCTGAGGCCCTGAGGCCAGAGGGCGGTTGTTTTCTGTCACATTGTCCCCGACGTCGCCGCCGGCTTGACGTTACCAAGTATGGTGCTCTGGGTTGCCCGGACTTTCCTCTTCATGCACCCGGCATGAAGCGACAGACCTCCCTTCTGCAAATAGTATACGCTGACGTGAACCGTAAGGTTCGCATTGACTTCAGTTCTTTTTATGCTTCTCCACGAAAGATGCTATCATCTCGACCATTTCTTCCGGTTTCAGGAGCGAAGCGTCGAGAGTCATATGATAATTGTCGGCTACACCCCATTTCCTTCCGGAAAAATAGTTGTAGTATCCCTCCCGGTCGTTGTCGGCCTTGCGGATCTTAACCAGGGCCTCCTGGATTGAGGCGGCCTCACCTCTATCTACGAGGTTGCGCGCCCTCCATTCCCGCGGCGCGTGGATGAATAGGCTGATGAGTCCCGGATGGTCGCGCATAATGTAGTCGGCTGTTCGTCCGACTATCACACAGCTCCCTTCCTGACATATCTGCCGGATTACATTGGTCTGCGCCTCATAAAGGGCTTCTCTGCTAAGGGGAGAAGAGGCATACATATCCATCACGCCGTATTTCCCGAGAAGCATGCTTCGGAAAGGGGATGGCTTCTTCTCATCGGCACGGAACAGAATGTCGGGATCATAGCCGTAGCTGGCCGACACCTTGTTGATGATCTCCTTGTCATAGTAGGGGATTCCGAGGCGACTGGCGAGCGCGCGACCGGTCTTCCGACCCGTGCCGCCATACTGACGGCCGATAACTATTATCTTATGGTCTGAATTGTTCACTTTACATCAATTTAAAGAGAAAAATCTATAAAAGTAAAACATAATTCGAGGGAATTTGGATAAGAAAAACATTTTTTTTGTAGAAAAACCGTTTATTTCGAATATTTTGTGTAAATTTGCGCTTTGATATTCCCTATGGTCATCCCTCAATGGGGTGCGGGGAGGGATAAATCAGAATAAATATGAGTGAAATAATCAAGAACCTTGCAGGGGATCAGGATGGGATGGCGACTTACGACTATATAGTCAACAACGTGGAGTCATGCTTAGAGTCCATGCCGGAGCTTATCGACAATCTTCGACGAGTGGACATCTCGGGACAGTTTCTCGCCTCAACGGCGCGTTTCCTATGCGCAGTAGACCGGGAGAAGTTTGCAGGCTGCATCCAGCCTCTTGTAGAGGGAGCCATCGAGAAAGACAGGGAACGACGCTACATCGGCTCACTACTCCAGGCTATCTGGGGATCCGACTACAAGGACCGGGCAGATGAGCTTAAAGCCTCAGACGACACGTTCAGGCGCATTTATAAAAGAGTATATCCCGGAGAGGGAATATAGACATAGATAATGAAGAAAAAGACAATCATATCCATCGCCGCCTCGGGAGCGGTAGTTCTGGCGGCCACCGCGGCATTCGCAGCCGCCACCACTTCCCCGGGGACGCAGGAACCTAAAAACGCCGAAATGACGCAAGCGACCAACATGAGCGAGGTGCCGGCAGGTCCGACCCTCGACATAGCAACTACAGCGGGCGACATAAAGATCCGCCTCTACGACGACACTCCCCTCCACAGGGACAACTTTCTGAAACTTGCCAAAGAGGGATATTACGACGGCGTGCTCTTCCACCGCGTCATCAACGACTTCATGGTACAGACCGGAGATCCCGACTCAAAGGATGCTCCAGCGGGCGCTATGCTCGGTAGCGGAGGGCCTGGCTATACTGTACCGGCAGAGATCGTATATCCAAAACATTACCATAAATACGGGGCTTTGGCAGCGGCGCGCACAGGCGACGAGATGAATCCTGAACGCAAAAGTTCCGGCAGCCAATTCTACATCGTCACCGGCAAGAAATACAGCCCTCAGCAGCTGTCGAGGATGGAGGAGATGTCGGTGCAGAAGCAACTACAGTCTTACTTCATGCAACTGCAGAGAGAGAACATGGACACAATCCGCCAGCTGCGTCTCGCAAAAGACAGCGTCGGCCTTGAAAACCTGCGTCAGGAGCTCATCAAGCAGACCGAGGCCAACGTGAAGCCAGTCACGATGACCGAGGAGCAGGTGCGCGACTACTCCACAATCGGCGGAACTCCCCATCTCGACGGCCAGTATACCGTTTTCGGCGAAGTGCTTGAAGGAATGGACACTGTAGAGAAAATTCAGAAAGCCGAGACCGACGGGCGTGACCGCCCAGCCGAGGATATCCGCATAATATCTATAAAAATTGAAGAATAATATCATCATAACCTCATCATGCCATGACTGACGAAGTAATGAATGTTTCAGAAGTGGAACTTACTGAACCCACCGCAGAGGCACCCGTAATCGAGACGGAAGCCGCAGAAACAGAAGCAGAAGAGCGCAAGCCGCGCTTTTCAGAAATGTCGAAAACCGAACTCATAGAAGCACTCCGCGCTATAGTAGAGGAAGGGAGGGCCACCGAGCACCACGAGGCTCAGGCCATCAAGGGAGCATATTTCGCTCTCCGCAACAAAGAGACGCTCGCCGAACTCGAAAAACATATCGCAGATGGGGGCAAGCCCGAGGAATTCTCCTCGCTTCCAGACGAGGGGGAGGCCGAGATGCGCGATCTCTTCGCGCGTTTCCGCGACATACGCGCGTCCTGGCTCGAGGCCGACCAGAAGGCCCGCCAGTCTAACCTTGAGGAAAAGCAGGCCATTCTCGCCAGCATAAAGGAAATAGCAGCCGACATTGACAACGTCAATATCAATTTTCAGAAATTTCAAGATCTCCAGAAGCAATTCAAGGAGAAAGCAGATCTCCCTGAGTCAGCAGTCACCGGACTCTGGAAGGAATTTCAGACCTCTGTAGAACTCTTCTATGATCAGCTGAAGATGAATAAGGAGCTCCGCGACCTCGACTTCAAGAAGAACCTCGAGGCTAAGCGTCAGCTCGTAGAACAGGCCAAGGCTCTTGCTGAGAACACCGATGTAGTAGATGCCATCAACAAACTTATGATACTACACAACGAATGGCGCGAGACGGGACCTGTTGCGAAGGAATACCGCGAACCTCTCTGGGAGGAGTTCCGCGAGGCTTCGTCGGTGGTCAGGAAGCGTCATCAGGAATACTTCGAAGGTCGCAAGGCCAACGAGGCCGCCAACGAGGAGGCCAAAGTGAAGCTCTGTGAGGAGGCTGAAGAGATTGTGGCATCGCTTCCAGACTCCTTCAGCGCATGGGACGAGGCCACAAAGAAGGTGATCGACCTTCAGGCACGCTGGAAAGAGACAGGTTTCGCCTCAAGGAAGAACAATGCGGCCCTGTATAACCGTTTCCGCAACGTATGCGATATTTTCTTCAAGTCCAAGGCTGACTATTTCCACAGGATCAAGGATGAATATAACGATAATCTCCGCCGCAAGATAGAGCTCTGCGAGAAGGCCGAGGCTCTGGCGAGCGAAGAAAAGACCGGGGCAGCTATTGAGACAGTCCAGAAACTTCGAGACGAATGGAAAAAGATTGGAAGTGCCGGACGCCGCCATTCAGACGATGTCTGGACAAGGTTTACCACCGCCTGCAATGCTGTTTTCGACCGCAGAAAGGCCGAGACCGGCGATCGCCGCAAAGAGGAGAACGCCAACCTCGAGGCCAAGCGTGAGGTAATAGCCCAGCTGAAGGCCCTTGACCTTGAAATGGAACGCCGTCAGCTCCTTCCGCTCGTCAGAGAGCTACAGGAGAAATGGAACGCCATAGGTCATGTTCCCTTCAAAGTTAAAGACCAGCTCCGTACGGAATACCGAGAAATCTGCGATACGATCTACAACTCATTTGACGCCAAGGAAAGCAGCAACCGTATGCGTCGCTTCGAGCAGAAGATGGAGGACATAAAGGACGACTCATCCAAAGTGAAGCGTGAGAAAGACTCCCTACAGCGTCAGCTCGAGGCCAAGCGCAATGAACTGAAGACCTATCAGAACAACATGGGTTTCTTCAATGTCAAGTCGAGTGCCGGCAACTCAATGCTGAAGGATCTGGAGAGGAAGATCAAGCTCATAGAACAGGATATCGAGCAGATTCAGCAGAAAATCGCGATGCTTGGTTGATGGTTAATATTTTTTAAGTTTATTTAATCAAAACAGGTGTTTGTTTGTTGATAATAGTATAAACACGAACCACTTTATACTATTATTATGAAAAACAGAACCTTAGTCATATTGGCGACCTTGTTGGCGACTGTGGCGACACAGGCGGCCGACAAGGTCGGTCTCGTATTGAGCGGAGGCGGCGCTAAAGGAGTCGCACATGTAGGAGTAATAAAAGCTTTGGAAGACAACGATATTCCAATAGATTGCGTCGCCGGCACCTCCATGGGGTCGATAGTGGGGTCGCTCTATTGTTGCGGCTGGAGTCCCGACTCAATGCTTAATATGATGACTTCTCCAGAGTTCCTGAAATGGAGTATGGGAGTCGTGCCTCGCGACAGGCTTTCTCTTGTCAGTATGCCCGAGCCAACTCCTGAATGGGGAAGGATCAGCTTCGGAGGAGAGGGAAGCAATATCGCCTCGCAGGTGCTTCCCAAGAGCCTAATCGATCCTACACCTATGAACATAGAGTTCCTGAAACTCTTTACGCCCTATACAAAAGTCTGCGGCGGCGATTTCGATAAACTGTTCGTGCCGTTCAGGTGTGTTTTCTCGGATGTCTATAAGAAGCATAAAGTGGTCTGCCGCGAAGGCTCACTCGGAGAGTCTGTCAGGGGCTCAATGTCGTTTCCTCTCGTCTACCGCTCTATAATGGTTGACAGCATACTTGCATTCGACGGCGGTATCTACGATAATTTTCCTGTAGACGTAATGCGCGAGGACTTCAAGCCCGACTTCATCATCGGCGTATCCGTATCGAAGCCGGACGGCAAGCCGGAGGTCAACAATATGTATTCCGAGTTGGAAGACCTCATCATACAGAATAACGACTATTCGCTTGATCCTGAGATTGGAATAAAGATTCAGGTACCAGTCACTCAATTCAACGTACTGTCGTTTGATGACGCTCAGGAGATCTATAACATAGGATATCAGACGGGTCTGCAGTGGGTAGACTCCATAAAGTCCCGACTGAAGGCGCGTCGGCCGCTCAAGGAAGTAAACGAGCGCCGCGCGGAGTTTGCCGCCAAGGTTCCGGAAGTCACATTCGAGACTGTCTCTACTCCAGGCCTAACGGGCAAGAAGAGCGAGTATCTCAAATCTGTCTTCACCAGTCGTGAGCGGCGTACGGGTGTCATTCGGATGAATGATGTCGAGGACGCTTACTACAGCGTTATCTCTCAGGGCGACGTAGAGGAGCTGCTGCCGGAAATGAACGGTAACGATCTCGTCTTGAAAGCCACACTTAAGCAACCATGGCGAGCCTCGGCCGGAGGATGGCTCTCAACCGGAGTAGGAAGCTTCATCTACGCAGGAATCGGCTACCACAACCTTAAGAAGAATTCGCTTGACGCTCTATTGTCGGTATGGGGAGGCCAGTCATATATGGCGGTTCGCCTCAGAGGTCGCATACGATTGAATTCCTATAATCCATCCTATATATTTCTGGAGGGAACAGCGTCGAAGAAGAAGTATTACAATACATTGCCATTCTTTTTCAGTACCCGCAACATCGAGTCCTTTGCCTCAAATATGAACTTCGTCAAGGCCGGATATGAGGTAGGGCAGGGGCAGTCGGCGCTCTTCCGAGCTGAAGTGGCATACGGACAGCAGTATAAGGTAAACACCGGAAAGGTGTCATTGCAGTATGAATATAACACTCTCGGTGAACGAACTTTTCCTGTCAGCGGACGCCACACGCACATATCTCTGAGCGGGATGAAGATGACAGATACACGCTCCCGCACAGAGACTTCAGCTGCCCAGAAAGTGTGGCGCGCAAAACTCGATATGCTATGGAACAACTATTACTCCATCCATAGAAACTTCAATCTCGGAGTTTTGGCTCAGGGGGGTATTTCCGTAGGAAAGCGTTTCGACGACCTTAAGGCCGACCTTATGACATCGCATGAATTCATGCCTCTTGAATCCATGGACTACTGCTACCTGCCGGATCTGCGCAGCGACGACTTCATGGCCGTAGGAGCCATACCGGTATGGAATCTCTTCCAGCGAATCCAGCTTCGAGGTGAAGCCTTTGCCTACTCAAAATTTCGCGAATCGACTGCATGGAAGGTGCCGTTCAGCAAGACGGAGTTTTTAGGCAGAGTCAGCCTTGTGACGAGTCTGCCTTTCGCCTCGGTCTCCATGTCTGTGTCTTATTGCACCGCGCTTCATGGTTGGAACTACGGCGTCGCGATAGGCTGGTTTGTGCCGCATCCCAAGCTATAGGGGACTATTGCGATGGAATCGGCAATGAAGAACGGAAACTCCGGGATTATCACGGCAGTGCCATAAGTCTTGCTCCTCTGTGAATATCTGGTGACCTGTATTACCCTAGGCCGTGCCATAATTCCAAAGATAGGATAATGTCCGTATGCAATAACCTCTCTCGGAGCCTCCCCTTTGGGAGGCTCTTTCAGTGTGACAGTGAAATGGCCGGGAGCGTATCGTTCTATAGATTCACCTCTGATCATAACATTCGGTTTCAGTTTCAGGGTCTTGCCCCTACGGACATGTTTGAAATCTTTCATCAGGGAATGGTGCAGGTCATTGTCGAACTGTCCGAGTATGTCTTCGTAGTATTTAGCACGCAGAGGAAATCCCAGTGTCATTATCCGAGTACGTGCATAACTTACGTTTCCGTCATCGGATTCGGAGTGAAGTCTCACTATCTCATCGTATTGCCTTCTGACTTCAGTAATTCCTATGATCATCAATACCCAAAATGCTATCACTCCAATGGCCGCCAAGACATTTAAAGGAATGCAGAATCTATGCAGGGGCATAATTCTAAGCACGAGGATAGAGGCGAAGAGATTGGCGCCGAAAAGCTGACGGTTTGAATATACACCGATGACGAGATTGAATAGCAGGAGAAACAGCATCGCAACCGTCAGCATACCGGATGGAATGCCATTCTCATCATGCTTAAACGAAAATAGGAGAGGTGCTCCATTCCTTTTGGTGATATGAATAAAGCAAAAGATCAAAAGAATAACAGCTGGAAAAGAATATGATGCTATAAGCAGTCTGTCGGAAAGCGGCATCAAAATTTCGGAGACACGTCCCATAGTGGAAGGTGCGAGACAGTTTGTTGCAGTACCTGCCACATAACCTAAAAGTATCCAGCTTCTTCTCCAGTCAAAACTGACAGAATGATTCCGCCGGCTTGCCATAAGCTGAAGAATCCACCAGGCTCCAAGGCCTCCGCAGACACCTAATGATACAGATTCCTGCCAGTTGCCTACTATAATCGCGATCAGGAACATACCGGCTGTCATAGTCCATGATGGGCGCCCGGTACGGAAGAATATCATAAGCCAGGCGATATTGGCGGTCATCGCCCATATATAACCAATCTGGCAAGTTGGCATCATCTTCGTGATAAAACAGAGCACCGCAAGACATATGGCCGAGAGTAATCCTTGAGGGTTTTCGAACACCTTCACTTCACCGGCACGAGCCAAGAGTATGGCTAATAACATGTAGATTACGGCATTGCATATTGCAAAAATCTGTTGGCCAAGGAATGCATTGAAAAGTTGCACAAGGGAGTGGGCGACGAATCTGCCGTTTACATGCTGATAGTGGATCAACTGGGATCTGAAGAAATCTCCAATATTATGGATGTATCCCCACGACTGCCAGAGCTCACCCTTCATCATGTATTTATAGTCGAGATCGTCGCCGAGCCAGACTGCATTGGCACACATCCACCATATTGCGAACCCGAGAAGAAGAAGGGCGAATGAAGACAGAGCGGTTTGTTTCATCCTGAATGGTCAGAGGAAAAGCAGGTCATTGTTTTATAACGATATGCTCTTTCATCTTATCGTTGATGAGCACATCGCCGGAATATAGAATTAATGCTCCGGCGAGTCCCTCGTCGAGGAGCATAGCCATGGCATCCGCCGACCCCATGAGCATACATGAGGTAGCCAGAGCATCGGCTTCCATGCAAGTTGGCGCGATAACGGAAGCACTCAGGATGTCGGTCTTTACAGGACGTCCGGTGCGGGCGGATATGGTGTGCCCGAAGGTCCGGCCGGAATCGGAGTGATAGTTTCGGTAATTACCAGAAGTAGCGAGTGCTTCGTCGCTGAGCTCGACAATGAGACGATCGGAGAAAATAGGTTTCTTTTCGTTTTTGAAAACTTCCCTGAGGTACTCCTCGTCGGGGGTCTCGATAAGTATTCGCCATTTCTTTCCTTCGGGATTTCGTCCACGACATACGATTTCGCCTCCTATCTCAAACATAAGGTCGCTGCATCCCTTGTCCATTAGAGCCTTGGCCGCAACATCGACTCCGTAGCCTTTAGCAACGGCGGAGAAGTTGAACGCCATTTCCGGAGATGATTTATAAAGAATGCCGTTTTCAATTCTGGTGAGGTCGATGCCAACTGAAGGAAGAAGCGATGCAACATAAGCCGTGTCTGCGGTAGGAGTATGGTTTTCACCGAAACCCCATGCCTCGATTAGAGGCGAGATTGTAGGATCGAAGAGACCGTTGCTCATTTTATTGGCCTTGACAGACATTTCGTAGACTTTTGACAGATGAATGTCAACCGGACCGTTTTCATGACTGTTGATGAATGAGACAAGAGAATTGTCGTCGAAGATAGAGAGGCTGTTTTCCACAGACTTCAGGGAGTCGATGGCAACGGCGAGATCGTCGGAGTTTCCATAGTAGGTCACATGCCAGACAGTGTTCCATATCATTCCCTGACTTTTTTGCCAGGATTTGTTGTTGATGCAGGCTGTGAGAGTTGCTGCGAGAATTATCGCAGAGATAGGAAAAACTCTAAGCAATGCGTAAAATATGCGTCCTGAAGTTTTCATGTCGGGTGATTGTAGTGGATTTCATGGCAAAGTTACGAAATTTTTTTCAGAATCCGGCAAAAGACATGAAAAAAGTGTCGGGTGGGAAGTTTTTTTCGTCGGATAAGTTTTGGAAAATGGAGAAAAATGATATAAGATTTGTGTAGATGAAAAATTTTTGCTAACTTTGCGGTGGATTTGAGCGGAAGTGTATAAACTAACAGACAAAACAATAACAATAAAGGTAGAAAGATGAAAGCAACCGAATTCCTTGCCGAAATGCAGAGAAGGTTTCCCAATGAGCCGGAATACCTTCAGGCTGTAGAAGAAGTGATAGAATCCATCGA